>NZ_JABXGF010000005.1:0-132786 GCF_025407985.1 Curtobacterium sp. C2H10
GGGCGGGGGTACACCGCGCCTCCTGGACCGCCGCGCGCTACCGCGCCGTGCCGCGTGCGAGGTGCCGGGCAGGGTGCGAGGGAACGACCGGCGCACCCAGCACGGAACCTCGCACCGTGCGTGGGCGGCCGCGCGCTCAGAACGTGTGCTTGTCCCGCTGGGCGACCCGCAGCCCGCTGCCGATCAGGCGCAGCACCAGCTCCCGCCCGGTGACCGCCGTGGCCCCCGCGGCGACGAGTTCCTCGTAGCGCGACAACGGCACGTCGTAGTGGTCGTGGTCGAACGCACGGCGTGGGATACCGACGCGTCCAGCGAACTCGTGCAGCTCGTCGTATGATGTGTCACTGACGAGGTGCGACCACAGAGTGTCGTGTGCGGGCCACGTCGGCGGGTCGATCATCACGGTCACACGGCAATCGTACGTGTGTCGCCGTTTGACCGGACCTGGGGGCATCGAGTATTCTCGATCCCTGGTGTCAGCGGGCCGTTCTGCCTGCGTCGCCGATCGGGCCCGGCCCTCCGGGAACCGCTCGTGCAGAAGTGGGCACCCGAGACTTCCCTCAAGCAGAGTTACGTAAGGATTTCCACGTGGTTTACGCAGTAGTGCGCGCCGGCGGCCGTCAGGAGAAGGTCGAGGTCGGCACGATCATCACGATCGACCGTGCCAAGGCCGACGACAAGGGCAACATCGACCTCGCCCCGGTGCTCCTCGTGGACGGTGACAAGATCACGTCGGCGGCTTCCGAGCTCGCCAACGTGACGGTCACCGCCGAGGTGCTCGAGGACCTCCGCGGTCCGAAGGTCGTCATCCAGAAGTTCAAGAACAAGACCGGGTACAAGAAGCGTCAGGGTTTCCGCGCTGAGCTCACCCGCGTCAAGATCACCTCGATCGCGTAAGGCGGGAGTAGAAGATGGCACACAAGAAGGGTGCGAGCTCCACTCGCAACGGTCGTGACTCGAACGCACAGCGCCTCGGCGTGAAGCGCTTCGGTGGCGAGGTCGTCAACGCCGGTGAGATCATCCTCCGCCAGCGCGGTACCCACTTCCACCCGGGCGCCAACGTCGGCCGCGGTGGCGACGACACGCTGTTCGCCCTCTCGGCCGGTGCGGTCGAGTTCGGCACCAAGGGCGGCCGCAAGGTCGTCAACATCGTCAACGCGTAAGCAGTTCGACGATCTGACTCTGCGGGAGGGGCGGGCCACGTGCCCGCCCCTCCCGCTCTTTCGTTGCAACACCAAGGAGTGGACCCATGGCGACCTTCGTCGACCGCGTGACCCTGCACCTCACCGCGGGGAACGGCGGCAACGGCTGCGTGTCGGTCCGCCGTGAGAAGTTCAAGCCGCTGGCCGGCCCGGACGGCGGCAACGGCGGTGACGGTGGCGACATCGTCCTCGTCGCCGACCCCCAGGTGACGACCCTGCTCGGCTACCACCGCTCGCCGCACCGTTCCTCCAAGAACGGGCAGCCCGGCATGGGCGACATGCGGAGCGGCATCAGCGGTGAGACGCTCGAGCTCCCGCTGCCGATCGGCACCGTCGTGTACGACGAGAACGGCGACGTCCTCGCGGACATGACCGAGCCGGGCATGCGCGTCGTCATCGCCCCCGGCGGTCAGGGCGGTCTCGGCAACGCCGCGCTCTCGACCACGAAGCGCAAGGCCCCCGGGTTCGCGCTGCTCGGCACCGAGGGCTGGGCCGGTGACGTCAGCCTCGAGCTGAAGACCATCGCCGACGTCGCCCTCGTCGGGTTCCCGAGCGCCGGCAAGTCCTCGCTCATCGCCGCGATCTCCGCTGCGAAGCCGAAGATCGCCGACTACCCGTTCACGACCCTCACGCCGAACCTCGGCGTCGTCGAGTCCGGGTCCACCCGCTTCACCGTCGCCGACGTCCCCGGTCTGATCGAGGGTGCGTCGGAGGGCAAGGGCCTCGGCCTCGAGTTCCTCCGTCACGTCGAGCGCTGCGAGGCACTCCTGCACGTGATCGACTGCGCCACGCTCGACCCCGGCCGTGACCCGATCAGCGACCTCGACGTCATCCTCGGCGAGCTCGAGCGCTACCCGGTCCCCGAGGGCCAGGTGCCGCTGCTCGAGCGCCCGCAGATGATCGCGCTCAACAAGGTCGACGTGCCCGAGGCCGAAGAGCTCGCCGCCTTCGTGCGCGACGAGCTCGAGGGCCGTGGCTACCGCGTCTTCCCGATCTCGACCGCGTCCCGCAAGGGCCTGCGCGAGCTGACGTTCGCGCTGGCCGACGTCGTGGAGCAGGCCCGCGCCTCCCGTGCCGCCGAGCCGGTGGCCGAGCGCATCGTCCTCCGCCCCAAGGCGGTCGACGACAAGCCCTTCACCATCCGCGCAGAAGGCGGCGAGGAACACCGCTTCTACCGCATCCGCGGTGCGAAGCCGGAGCGCTGGGTGCAGCAGACCGACTTCACCAACGAAGAGGCGATCGGCTACCTCGCCGACCGCCTGGCGAAGCTCGGCGTCGAGGACGGCCTGTTCAAGGCCGGAGCCGTCGCCGGGTCCACCGTCGTCATCGGTGGCGACGGCGGCACGATCTTCGACTGGGAGCCCACGCTCACCTCGACCGCGGAGCTCATCACGAGCGCCCGCGGGACCGACGCCCGGATCGGCGCGACCTCGCGTCCGACCCGCAACGAGCGTCGCGAGGAGTACTTCGAGCGCATGGACGCCAAGGCCGCGGCGCGTGCCGAGCTCGAGCAGGAGCGCATCGCCGGGCTGTGGGCGGAGGACGGAGACCTGTCTCCCGCCGACGCCGACCGGGACGACAGGGACTGACCACGGCATGACCGACACGACCGCACGCACCGACCTCGGACCCGTCACCCGGCGCGAGGACATCCCGCGTGCCAAGCGGATCGTGGTCAAGGTCGGGTCGTCGTCGGTCAGCGGTGACAACACCGGGCAGATCGCTCCGCTCGTCGACGCCATCGCCGCAGCGCACGCCCGGGGGACCGAGGTCGTCCTCGTGTCCTCCGGCGCCATCGCCACCGGGTTCCCGTTCCTCGGGCTCGAGGGTCGCCCCGACGACCTCGCCACCCAGCAGGCCGCCGCCGCGACCGGGCAGAACGTCCTGATGTTCCGGTACCAGAAGGAACTCGACCGGCACGCGGTCGTCGCGGCGCAGATCCTCCTGACCGCGGGGGACCTGCAGAACCCGACGCACCGGGTGAACGCGCAGCGGGCCATCGACCGGTTGCTCGCACTGCGGGTGCTGCCGATCGTGAACGAGAACGACACCGTGGCGACGCACGAGATCCGCTTCGGGGACAACGACCGGCTCGCGGCGCTCGTGGCCCGGCTGCTCGGGGCCGATGCGCTCGTGCTGCTGTCCGACGTGGAGTCGCTCTACACGAGGCCCCCGGACCAGCCCGGTGCGGAGCCGATCACGCACGTGCCGTTCGGCGACGAGCTCGCCGGGGTCACGTTCGGGTCGATCGGTGCCGCGGGCGTGGGGACCGGGGGAGCGGGGACGAAGGTCGCTGCCGCCCGGCTCGCGGCCGAGGCCGGCACGGCAGTGCTCGTGACGGCGACGGCGCTCGTGGAGCGGGCGTTGGCGGGGGAGCAGATCGGGACCTGGTTCGAGGCGGCGGTGCGGGGCTGACGGGGGTCGGTTCCGGTTCGTTCGGTTCGGTTCGGGAGGCGCGGGTCGGCTTCGACGCGCCGCTCACGTCCGCCGAGGGGGCATTGTTCGTCACTCTCGGCGCCTCCGAGCGACGGATTCCGCGACCTCGGCGGCACGCCTGCGGCGTGTCGTGCCCGCTCGCGAGGCGCGCGGATCGAGTGGTGCGGGCGCTACGGGCGTGTGCTGACTCCTCCACAGGAGCCGCGCCTCCAGGGCCCTCCACAGGTGAGCCGGACCGCCGTCATGTGGCGGACCCCCGCGCCTAGAATCGAGCCATGTCGCTGACCGCATCCGCCCCGACCCTGACCGACAAGCTCGTCGCTGCGCGCGACGCGGCGTCGGTCCTCGCCACGGCGACGACCGCGGTGAAGGACGCGGCGCTCCTCGCGATCGCGGCGGGCGTGCGACAAGCGACGGGCGAGATCGTCGCGGCCAACCACGAGGACCTCTTGGCGGGCGAGGAGAGCGGGCTCTCGTCCGGGCTCCTCGACCGGCTGCGGCTCGATCCTGCCCGCATCGACGCCCTCGCCGCCGCGGTCGAGCACGTCGTCGGCCTCACCGACCCGGTCGGGCAGCACGTCCGCGGGTCGCGGTTGCCGAACGGGCTGCAGCTCTCCCAGGTGCGGGTGCCGTTCGGGGTCGTCGGCGCGATCTACGAAGCGCGGCCGAACGTCACGGTCGACATCGCCAGCCTCGCGCTGAAGAGCGGCAACGCGGTCGTGCTCCGGGGCGGCTCGGCGGCGCAGCGCACCAACGCGGTGCTCGTCGCCCGGATCCAGGACGCCGTCGCCTCGGCGGGGCTGCCGCGCGAACTCGTGCAGACGATCGACGAGTTCGGGCGTGCCGGCGCGACCGACCTGATGCGGGCACGCGGGCTCGTCGACGTGCTCATCCCGCGGGGCAGCGCGTCACTGATCCAGACCGTCGTGACCGAGTCGCAGGTGCCCGTGATCGAGACGGGTGCCGGGGTCGTCCACGTGTTCCTCGACGAGTCGGCACCGCTCGACCGGTCGATCGACATCGTCCTGAACAGCAAGGTGCAGCGGCCCAGCGTGTGCAACGCGCTCGAGACGCTCCTCGTGCACGAGCGGGCGGCCGACCGGCTCCTGCCCGCGCTGGCCGACCGGCTCCGGGCCGCGGGCGTCACGCTCCGCGGTGACGACGCCACGCGGGTGCTCGTGCCCGGTGTGCTCCGGGCGACGGACGACGACTGGGCGACCGAGTCGATGGACCTCGACCTGTCCGTCCGGGTGGTGCCCGACGTCGATGCGGCGATGGCGCACATCGCGCGCTGGTCGACGCACCACACCGAGTCGATCGTCACGAACGACGTCGACACGGCCGAGCGCTTCCTGGCCGAGGTCGACTCCGCGGTCGTGATGGCGAACGCCTCGACGCGGTTCACCGACGGCGGGGAGTTCGGGTTCGGTGCCGAGGTGGGGATCTCCACGCAGAAACTGCACGCTCGTGGGCCGATGGGGCTGCCCGAGCTGACGAGCACCAAGTGGATCGTGCGCGGGCAGGGACAGATCCGCGGCTAGACTGAACGGCGAATTCCCCCGACCGAACGGAGCATCGGATCAATGACCTTCCTCGCAGAAGCCGCTGAGCACGCCTCGGGGGTCCCCGCGTACGTGTTCCCGCTCGTCGGTGCCCTCTTCTTCGCGTTCCTCGGGTTCGTGACCTGGAGCTTCCGCGACGTGGCCTACCGCCACTCGCACAAGTTCGAGGCCACGCGCACCCACGAGACGGGTGTCGACGAGTTCGGTCGCGCCGAGCACTGACCCGCGACTCCATGCTCGAGAGCACGGGGCGGCCTCGCATCGGCGTGATGGGTGGCACGTTCGACCCGATCCACAACGGCCACCTCGTGGCAGCGTCCGAGGTGGCGCGCGCCTTCGACCTCGACGAAGTGGTCTTCGTCCCCACTGGGCAGCCGTACATGAAGTCCGGTGTGACCGACGCCGAGCACCGCTACCTCATGACCGTCGTCGCCACGGCGTCGAACCCGATGTTCACCGTGAGCCGCGTCGACATCGACCGCCCGGGCCCGACCTACACGGTCGACACGCTGAAGGACCTGCACGAGCAGCGACCCGACGCGCAGCTGGTCTTCATCTCCGGCGCAGACGCCGTCCAGCAGATTGTCGACTGGAAGGACCATGATGGCCTCTGGGACCTCGCGCACTTCGTCGCTGTGACACGTCCGGGACACGCCTTGAGCATCACGGGTCTGCCCGAACGAGACGTAAGCTTGCTCGAAGTTCCCGCGCTGGCAATATCGTCGACCGACTGCCGCGACCGGGTGAGACGTGGTTTCCCCGTGTGGTACTTGGTCCCCGACGGTGTCGTCCAGTACATCTCCAAGCACCATCTGTATCGGAGCGTTGCATGAGTTCGTCCGACGCGCAGCCGCCCCTGTCGCGGCGCCAGGCGCGCGAGCGGGAGCGTGCCGCCGCGGGCGGTGCGCAGCCCGTGACGCCGCCCCCGACCGTCGCCGCCCCGGCCGAGCAGCCGGAAGTGCGCCACCGTCCCGGCAGCCACGTCGCTCCCGCCCCCGGCGCACCCGCACAGTCCGCCGTGCCGTCGTCGGCCTCGTCGCCGTCGTCCGCCGGCTCCGGTGTGCCGTCGATGCCCCCGGCGTCGGCGACCGAGATCGTCCCCGGCTCGGGCGGACTCACCCGTCGGCAGATCCGGCAGCTGCGTGCGGCCGAGGGACAGGCGATCCAGCCCGTCCCGCTGCAGAACCCGACACCGCAGTCGTCCGACCGCACCGTCGAGGACGTCCTCGGTTCGGTCGACGCGCTGCACGGTGGACCGGAGCGCCCGGGCACGCCGGACGCGACGGGCACGTCGACTGCCGAGCCAGAGCCGATCGCGCAGGAGTCCTCCGTCGACTCCGAGCCCTCGGCCGAGACGGTCGTGCTCGACCAGGCAGCCGTGGCGCAGGCGACCGAGGCGGACGGATCGCCCGACGCGGTCGAGCCCCTCGAGGAAGCCGCCGCCCACAGCGAAGAGCCGCGTCGCCACCGTTCGACCTGGGCCCCGCCCGAGGCCACCGAGCCGTCGGGCACCGAAGCCGACTCGGACGCGCCGGACACACCGGACGCTCCGAACACGCTGGGCCCCCCGGACGTCCCTGCCACGGCGCAGCGGACCCCGATCCAGTCCTCCACGCCGGCGGTGTTCCCGCTCTCGCTGGACGAGGACGACACGAACGAGGTCCCGGTCCAGAACGCCACCCAGCCCGCGCGCGCCGCCTCGGCACCCACGTCGAGTGGTGCACCGTCGTCCGCCGGCGACACCGATGGCAACGCCGATGCCCCCCGCGTGCCGGCTTCGTTCCAGCGTCCGGCCGAGCCGAAGCCCCTCACGACCGCGTTCGAGCCGCCCGTCGGCCACTGGTCGCAGCAGGCGCACGACTCGAACGACGCCGAGGTCCACGACGAGGAGACCGGCACCCGCCGCGTCGCCGTGACGAACACGAACGCGATCATCCTGCCGAACTCGGCCCTCGCCGACCCGACGGGTGCGCTGAACGCCACGGGCGAGGTCATCCTCACCGGCTCGATCGACCTGCCGGCGTCGCTGTCCTCGACCGGGTCGCACCGGCCGATCGACGGTGCCGAGGTCGACCGTCTGCTCGAGCAGCACGACGAACAGCCCGACACGGACGCCAGCCCGGTCCGTGCCAGCCGTGCGGTGTCGAGCCACACCTCGACGCGGCAGGTCGTCCTCGCGGCGGCCAAGCCGAAGGAGTCGCGCACGCCACTCATCCTCGGCGTGACGGTCGGTGCCGTCGGCGTCGCCGCTGCAGCCGTCATCATCGTGGCCCTCGTCACGACCCACACGTTCTGAGTCTTCCCCACCGCGCACGGCCTGGCCGTGTGTCGGTGGGTGGCTTATGATCGTGACCCATCAAGCGATCCGGCAGCCTGCCAGGTCGACCGACCGGAAGGAATCCGTGACCGCCTCCTCACGCGCAGTGGAACTCGTGCAGATCGCCGCCCAGGCGGCCGACGCCAAGCAGGCCGAGGACCTCGTTGCCCTCGACGTGACCGGGCCGCTGCAGCTCACCGACGTGTTCCTGCTCGCGACCGGCCGGAACGAGCGCAACGTGCTCGCCATCGCGGACGAGATCGAAGAGCGCCTCCTCGAAGCCGGGGCCAAGCCGCTCCGTCGTGAAGGCCGGAGCGAGGGCCGCTGGGTCCTCATCGACTTCGGCGACATCGTCGTGCACGTCTTCCACGAAGAAGACCGCCAGTACTACTCGCTCGAGCGTCTCTGGTCGGACTGCCCGACCATCCCGCTCGAGCTCCCGGTGGACCACACCGCGTAGCTGCGACGCGCCCGGGTGGCGGCGACGATTTCGTCACCCGGCGTTCGCATGGTGTACGCTTCTATGGTGCCTCCGGGGAACGGGGGCACACTGAAGTCGGTGGGAACACCAACACTTCGGGTCTGTGGCGCAGCTGGTAGCGCACCTGCATGGCATGCAGGGGGTCAGGGGTTCGAGTCCCCTCAGATCCACCATCACCCCCGCGGTTCTCCGGAACCGCGGGGGTCTTCTCGTTCCGGGGAAGCGCGCCCGAGGCGATCCGGCTCCCGCGTCCCCAGTACGCTGAGCGCATGAGCAGCGACGCACCCCTGTCCGGTTCCGCCCTGACGATCACCGCCGGCGGCTACACGGCCGAGATCGCCTCGGTGGGGGCGACACTGCGGACGTTCCGGTTCGAGGGACGCGACCTGGTCGTGCCGTTCGACGCCGACGAGGTCCGCCCGGCCTTCCGCGGAGCCGTCCTGGCGCCGTGGCCGAACCGGGTCGTCGACGGGAAGTACACGTTCGGCGGGACCGAGCACGAGCTCGCGCTGACCGAGCCGAAGCGACAGCACGCGCTGCACGGACTGGTCGCCTGGACCGACTTCCGGATCGTCGCGCACGAACCGGACCGCGCGGTCCTCGCCACGACCGTGCCCGCCCAGGACGGGTACCCGTTCCGCGTCGAGGTGCTCGTCGAGTACCGCGTCGACGGCGAGGGGCTGCACACGACGATCACCGGGACGAACACCGGTGCCGACGCGGCTCCGTGGGGGACCGGTCCGCACCCGTACCTCGTCGGCGGCGAGGGTCGTGTCGACGACTGGACCCTGACGCTGCCGGCGGCCGAGGTGCTCGAGGTCACCGAGGACCGCCTCGTCCCGACGGGCCTCGCGCCGGTGCACGACGAGTTCGACCTGCGCTCCGCGACGCGCATCGGCGACCGGTTCATCGACCACGCCTTCACCGGGTTCGACCGCGACGCCGACGGCACCGCGACGATCGTCCTCACCGCCGCCGACGGCCGCGGTGTCCGTGCCTCGTTCGGCCCGGAGTGCGGGTGGGCGCAGGTGCACACCGCCGACCACGTCGTGCCGGAGTACCACCGTGCGGGTCTCGCGGTCGAGCCGATGACCTGTGCGCCGGACGCCTTCAACGCCGGGTCCGACGCCGGACTCGTCGTGCTCGAGCCCGGGTCTTCGTCGGCGGCCTCGTGGACGATCGCGGCGGTCTGACGGCAGCACCCGCGTCCGCCCGGATCGAGGTCCGGCGGCTGCCGTCGACTCCGGACCTCGGCGCCCTCGCCGCCGCGTCCGGCGCCGACGTGGTCTGGCTCGACTCCTCGCTGCCGGCCGGTTCGCCCCCGACCGCGCGCGCCCGTGCCCGGTGGTCGGTCCTGGCGCTGACGGACGGCCCGTTCGCAGCGCGGTTCCGGCACGAGACGCGACGGGCGTTCGTCGAGACGACCCCGGCGTCCCGACCGTGGTTCGGGGGCGTCGCGACCGCCGAGGGATCGGATCGACCCGCCTTCGCGGTCCTCACCGAGTTGCTCGCGCGCACCCCGGTGCTGCCGGAACCGGTCG
The DNA here is from genome assembly GCF_025407985.1 of Curtobacterium sp. C2H10. Taxonomy (NCBI): domain Bacteria; kingdom Bacillati; phylum Actinomycetota; class Actinomycetes; order Micrococcales; family Microbacteriaceae; genus Curtobacterium; species Curtobacterium sp. C2H10. The sequence goes on from NZ_JABXGF010000005.1 coordinate 9,540, forward strand.
CGGGCTGCGGCTTCGCGCTCGGCTGGGTCGGGTTCCTCGGCTACGAGCTCGGGCGCGAGTCGGGCGGCGTCGACCGGACGGCCGAGGGGCACGCGGACGCGGACCTGCGGTTCGTCGACCGCGCGGTGGTCGTGGACGCCGCCGGTGACGCCTGGGCACTCGCCCTGGCGAGCGATGCGGAACCCGGGGCCAGCGCGCGGAACCGCGCATGGCTGGAGACGGTGACCGCTCCGGTCACGCGGGTCGACGTCGACGACGTGGCCCCGTTCCTCCCGGGCCCCGCTCCGGCGACCGGGCGCGTCACGCGCGCCGCCCACGAGACGGCGGTGGACGCGTGCCGCGCGGAGATCCGTGCGGGCAACGCGTTCCAGGTGTGCCTCACGACCGGCTTCGCGGTGCCGCCGGTCCAGGAGGCGCGGTGGGGCCCCGCCACGGACCCCCACCTGACCGAGTACCTGCGGCTGCGCGCGGCGGACCCCGTCCCGTTCGGTGCGTACCTGCGGCTCGGCCCGCTGCGCGTGGCGAGCCGTTCTCCTGAGCGGTTCCTGCGGATCGATGCGTCCGGGACGGTGTCCGCGGAGCCGATCAAGGGGACCCGACGGCGCTCCGACGACCCTGTGGAGGACGAAGCGGTCCGTGCCGGACTCGCCGTGAGCGCGAAGGACCGTGCCGAGAACGTCATGATCGTCGACCTGCTCCGGAACGACCTGCTCCGGACGGCGGTACCGGGGTCGGTGCACGTCGACCGGCTCTGCGACGTCGAGACCTACGCGAGCGTGCACCAGATGGTGTCGACGATCGGTGCGGTCCTGCCCGAGGGGACGTCGCGGGCAGCCGTGGTGCACGCCGCCTTCCCGCCGGGGTCGATGACCGGCGCGCCGAAGATCAGTGCCATGGGGATCGCGGATCGGCTCGAGGACGGGCCTCGCGGGCTGTACTCGGGTGCGATCGGGTACTTCTCGGCCAGCGGCGCGGTCGACCTGTCGGTGGTGATCCGCACACTGGTGACGGTCATCGACGACCGGGGCACGGTGCGGTCGCGGTCGTTCGGTGCCGGCGGCGCGGTGACGTGGTCGTCGGTCGCCGCGGACGAGGCGGACGAGGTCGAGACGAAGACGCGCTCGGTGCTCGCCGGTGTGGGGGCCGTCGCCCGCTGGTGACGGCGGATCGTCGGGCGGCGGTGCCGGAGCACTCCTCCACAGGGCGCTGATCCACCGCTCACACGGCGTGTCGAACGCGTGTTCGAAGCACTGTCCACAGGATGTCGGACCCGATTGACATCATCGAACACATGTTCGAATATGAGGGCATGCAGACGGCGGCGGCACTCCGATCGCCCGGGGCTCACCCAGAGCCGACCGGGCGGCCCGGTCCTGCCCGGCCGGTGCGGCGGGTCGACCACCTCGGTGACGCCCGCGCCGCACTCGAACGGATCACCTCGCTGCGGTCGCGTGTGGCCGAGATGGAGTCCACCCGGGTCGACACCGAGGGGCTGCCCACGGCCGAGGCGCTCGCACCGCTCCTGCCGGGTGGCGCGATCCGCGTGGGCGGGTCCTACTCGGTGCACGAGTCGGTGCTCCTCGCGATGACGATGCTGCAGGCAGCCTCGGCCGCCGGTGCCTGGTGCGCGGTGGTGGGGGTGCCGTCCTTCGGGGTCGAGGCAGCGGCCGCGGCCGGCATCGACCTCGAACGGCTCGTGCTCGTGCCGGACCCGGGCGACCAGTGGCTCACCGTGACGGCCGCGCTGGCGGACGTCGCCCAGATCGTCCTCACCCGTCCGCTCGGTCGGGTGGTTCCCGGCGACGTCTCCCGGCTGTCGGCACGGCTGCGACAGCGTGGTGGTGCGCTCGTCGCGCTCGGTTCCTGGCCCGGGGCCGACGTCTCGCTGCGGGTGACCCGGTCCGAGTGGAGCGGCATCGGGGACGGGCACGGCTTCCTGACGGAACGACGGGTCACGGTGTCGGCGTCCGGTCGTGCCGGAGCGGGGCGACCGGTGGACGCCGACCTGCTGCTGCCCGCGGCGGACGGCACGGTCCGGGCCGCCGTCCCCACCGCTGCGGCGTCCGGCCCCGGCCGGACGACACCCGTGCTGCGTCCCGTGGCGGTGGCGTCGTGAGCCCCCGTGGCGGCGGCCGGACCCGGACGACCGGGTCCCGGGTCACCGGTGCCCTCGCCGGACGCGGGCCCGGGGCCGGCGCGGGTGCGGCGGGCGTGCCCGATGCACGGTCGATCCGAGCCGACGCACTCGCCCGCGGTGGGGCGCTGCCCGAGCCCCCGCCGACCCGGACGATCGTGCTGTGGTGCCCGGACTGGCCGGTGATCGCGGCCGCTCGCGCTGCCGGGTCGCCGCCGGACCACCCGTTCGCCCTCGTGGTGAAGGGCCAGGTGTACGCCAGTTCCGCCAGTGCCCGGCAGCACGGCGTGGTCCGGGGGCTCCGCGTGCGCGAGGCACAGGCGCGCTGCCCCGAGCTCGTCGTGCAGCCCTACGACGACGCGCTCGACCACCGGGCGTTCGAACCGGTCATCCGCGCGGTCGAGGCGGCGGTCCCCGGTGTCGAGGTCCTCCGCCCGGGCACCCTCGCGCTGCGGTCCCGCGGGCCGGCCCGGTACTACGGCGGAGAACGAGCCGCCGCGGCGACCCTCGCCGGCATCGCTGCCGACCACGGCGCTCCCGGGGTGCGCGCCGGCGTCGCGGACACCCCGTTCGCCGCCGAACAGGCCGCACGGGCTCGCCCGGCACGTCCGGGGGAGCGGGTGCGGATCGTGCCCGTCGACGGCTCGGCGCCGTTCCTGGCCGGGCTGCCGCTCGGCGTGCTCGGCGACGCCGACCTCGCGATGCTGCTCGGGCGCCTCGGCATCCAGACCCTCGGCGAGTTCGCCGCGCTGGCCGACGAACAGGTGCGCGACCGGTTCGGACTCGCCGGGGCGTTCCTGCACCGGCTCGCCGGCGGTCGTGACCCGCGAGAGGTCGCGGCGCGCGCGGTCCCGCCCGAACTCCGGGTCGAGGCGTCGTTCGAACCCCCGCTCGACCGTGCCGACCAGATCGCGTTCGCGTTCCGTCGCTCCGCCGACGACTTCGCCGCACGCCTCCGGGCAGCCGGACTCGTCGCCACCACGATCCGGGTCGGCATCGTCGACGAGCGGGACATCCTGCTCGAGCGCACGTGGGTGCACCCGCGGTGGTTCGACGCCGCCGACGTGGTGGACCGGGTGCGCTGGCAGCTCGCCGGCGGGGTGGACCCGACCGGGCTCGAGGCGCCGGTCGTCCAGGTGGTGCTCGAGCCCGTCGCGGTCGACGACATGGCGAACCACGAACGCGGGCTCTGGGGGACCGGACCGGACGAACGCGTGCACCACGGTCTCGCCCGCGTGCAGGGACTGGTCGGGCACGACGGGGTGGTCACGCCACGGATCGGCGGCGGGCGCACCCTGGCCGAACGCGTGGTGCTCGTGCCGTGGGGCGACGCTCCCGCCGGTGGCGAGCGTGCGCTGGCGACCGTCCGCGACCGCCCGTGGCCCGGCAAGCTTCCCGGTCCGCCGCCGGCGACCGTGCTCGACCGTCCGCGCCCGGTGGACGTCGTCACCGGCGACGGCGGCACCGTCGACGTCGACGACCGCGGCGTCCTCACCGGGGTCCCGGAACGGTTCCGTGCCGAGGGGGAGCGTGGTGGCCGGTTCGACGCCGTGACCGCGTGGGCCGGACCGTGGCCGCTCGTCGTGCGCTGGTGGGAGGCCGGCGGACGCCGACTCCACCGGTTGCAGCTCGTCGACGCCGACGGACGTGCGTGGTACCTCGTGCTCGCCGACCACCGGTGGTGGGCCGAGGCGGTGGCGACGTGACCGCCCGGACGGGGGAACACTGATGGGGTACAGCAACCCGCCGATCCCGTGGTCCCAGTTCGAACGTGCGCTGTCCGACAAGCGGAGCCCCGGCAGCACGCACGACGGCGACGGCGGGGACAGCCCCGCGTGGTCCCGCAAGCGCGAGCCCTACGCGCCGACGACCCCGCCGGTGGCCGACGACACGAACGTGCCGGTCGTGCCGTACGCCGAGCTGCACGCGCACTCGACGTTCAGCTTCCTCGACGGCGCGAGCGGCCCGGAACAGCTCTTCGAAGAGGCCGCTCGGTTGCACCTGCACGGGCTCGCCCTCACCGACCACGACGGTTTCTACGGTGCCGCGCGCATGGCCGAGGTGGCCGAGGCCTACCCGACCGTCGCCACGGTGTACGGCACCGAGCTGTCCCTCGGGCTGACCGAACCGCAGAACGGCGTACCCGATCCCGAGGGCACGCACCTGCTCCTGCTGGCGGACGGGCAGGACGGGTACCACCGGCTCGCCGGTGCCGTCACCCGGGCGCACCTGGCCGCCGGCGCCGAGAAGGGACGACCCCGGTACGACCTCGACGACCTCGCAGCACGATCGGACGGGCACTGGCGCGTCCTGACCGGGTGCCGCAAGGGGGCCGTCCGGCAGGCGCTCGAGCGCGGGGGCGAGTCCGCGGCCGAGGACGCCCTGCGCGCCCTGCTCGACCGGTTCGGCACGGCGGGGGTCGTCGTCGAGCTCACCGACCACGGCGACCCGATGGACACCGCGCGGAACGACGCCCTGGCCGCCCTCGCCGCGAAGCACGCGCTGCCCACGGTGGCCACGGGCAACGTGCACTACGCCACCCCGGACCGCTTCCCGGTGGCGACGGCGCTCGCCGCGGTCCGGGCCCGCCGCAGTCTCGACGAGATCGACGGCTGGCTGCCGGCCGCACCGACGGCCCACCTCCGCTCGGGGGCCGAGATGACCCGGCGGTTCGCCCGCTACCCCGGGGCGATCGAGCACAGCGTCGAACTCGCCGACGAGCTCGGGTTCCGGCTGAAGACGGTCAAGCCCGGGTTGCCCGACATCGACGTCCCCGACGGGCACACCACGATGTCCTGGCTGCGGGAGCTCACCTGGCGCGGCGCCCGCCGGTTCTACCCCGGCAGCGCCGACGGTGTCGACCCGCAGAAGCGCGAGCGCATCGAACGCGAGCTGTCGGTGATCGAGGACAAGGACTTCCCCGGCTACTTCCTCATCGTGCGGGACATGGTGCAGTACGCCCGGGAGCGCGGCATCCTCTGCCAGGGCCGCGGCTCGGCGGCGAACTCGGCGGTCTGCTACCTGCTCGAGATCACCGCGGTCGACTCGATCCGCTACGGGCTGCCGTTCGAACGCTTCCTGTCGGCCATGCGCGACGAGGAACCCGACATCGACGTCGACTTCGACTCCGACCGGCGTGAAGAGGTCATCCAGTACGTCTACGAGAAGTACGGCCGGTTCAACGCCGCACAGGTCGCGAACGTCATCACCTACCGGCCGAAGGGCGCCGTGCGGGACATGGCGAAGGCGCTCGGCCACAGCCCCGGGCAGCAGGACGCCTGGTCGAAGCAGGTCGAACGCTGGGGCTCGGTGACCGAGAGCCAAGACCACGACATCCCGGACACCGTGGTCGACATGGCGCAGCAGGTGCTCGGGTTCCCCCGGCACCTCGGCATCCACTCCGGCGGCATGGTCCTCACCGACCGGCCCGTGGGCGAGGTCGTACCGATCGAGCACGCCCGCATGGACGGCCGGACGGTGCTGCAGTGGGACAAGGACGACTGCGCCTACATGGGGCTCGTGAAGTTCGACATGCTCGGGCTCGGCATGCTCGCCGCGCTGCAGTACTCGTTCGACCTCGCCGACGAGCACTGCGGGGAGCGGTGGGACATGCACTCCATCCCGAAGGAGGAACAGGGCGTCTACGACCAGCTGTGCCGCGCGGACACCATCGGGGTGTTCCAGGTGGAGTCCCGAGCGCAGATGGGGACGCTGCCCCGACTGCTGCCGCGGCGCTTCTACGACCTCGTGATCGAGGTCGCCCTGGTGCGCCCCGGGCCGATCCAGGGCGGCGCGGTCCACCCGTACATCCGGCGGCGCACGGGCGAAGAGCCGATCACGTACATCCACCCGTCGCTCGAACCCGTGCTCGAGCGGACCCTCGGCGTCCCGCTCTTCCAGGAACAACTGATGCAGATGGCGATCGCGGTGGGCGGGTGCTCGGGGGACGACGCCGACCTGCTCCGGCGCGCGATGGGGTCGAAGCGCGGGCACGAGAAGATCGACCGGCTCCGCGAGAAGCTCTACGCCGGGATGGCCGCGAACGACATCCACGGCGAGGACGCCGACGCCATCTACGCCAAGATCCAGGCGTTCGCGAACTTCGGCTTCGCGGAGAGCCACTCCATCAGCTTCGCGCTCATCGTCTACGCGAGCGCGTGGATGCGGCTGCACTACCCCGGAGCCTTCCTCGCCGCGCTGCTCCGTGCGCAGCCGATGGGGTTCTACTCACCCCAGACCCTGGTGGCCGACGCCCGTCGGCACGGGGTCACCGTCCTGCGACCGGACATCCTGCGCTCCGGCGTGGACGCCACGTTGGAGCCGCTGCACGACGACGCCGCCGACGACGACGCCGACGGTGGTCCAGGAGGCGCGGCGCACGTCCACGCGACGGGTCACGACGACTGCCTGGCCGAGGAGCAGCCCCCGGTGCTGCCGTTCGACAAGGCCACGCCCGACGACACGGCGCGGCACCGGCGGGACGGCGCCTTCGCGGTCCGCCTCGGGCTGGCCGAGGTCTCCTCGCTCGGCCGGAAGAGCGCCGAGAAGATCGTCGCCGAGCGGGATGCCCACGGTCCCTTCACCGACATGTCCGACCTCGCTCGCCGTGTCGGGCTGACCACGGCGCAGCTCGAGGCGCTCGCCGCCGCCGACGCCTTCGCGTCGATCGGGGTCGACCGGCGCGGTGGGATGTGGTCGGCAGCACAGGCCGCGGCCGAGCGTCCCGACCAGCTGCCCGACACCCAGGTGACGGTGCAGCCGCCGCTGTTCGGGCAGATGACCAGCGGTGACGTCCTCATCGCGGACATGTGGTCGACGGGGATGACGACGGACGACCATCCCGTGCGGCACGTCCGTGGCGGCCTCGTGGCCCGCGGGGTGCTCAGCGTCCAGGACACCGCGACGGCCGAGACCGGACGGCGGGTCGAGGTCGGGGGGATCGTGACGCACCGGCAGCGTCCGGCGACGGCGTCCGGCATCACGTTCATGAACGTCGAGGACGAGACCGGGCTGGTGAACGTGATCTGCAGCGTCGGGGTGTGGGGGCGGTACCGACGGGTCGCGCGCGAGGCGCCGGCCGTGATCGTGCGGGGGATCCTCGAGCGGTCGCCGGACGGGGTCGTGAACCTGGTGGCCGACCGGATCGAACACCTGTCCCTGTCGGTCCGCACCCGGTCGAGGGACTTCCAGTGACCGACCGGCTACTGCACCTCGGGGATGCGGATCGTGACCTCGAGCCCGCCGGACCGCACGTTCCGGAGCGATGCCGTCCCGCCCGCACGCTCCGCCACGGCCCGCACGATCGCGAGCCCCAGTCCGGAACCACCCGGCAGGGGGATCGTGCCGGTCGCGGGGTCGGGGTTCGGGCGGGACTTCCGGGCCTCGTCGGGGCGGGTGAACCGGTCGAAGGCGACGGGGATGAACGACTCCGGCACGCCGGGGCCGTCGTCCGTGATCTGCAGGATCCCCTCGCCGCCGGCACTGCGCCACGAGACGAAGACGCCGCCGCCGCGGGGGAGTGCCGAGACCGCGTTGCCGGCGATGTTCGTGACGAGCTGCGCCATGCCACCGGTGTCGAGCCGGTACCGCGGTTCCACGGTGCCGCCGCCGATGCCCGGGCCGGAACCCCCGACGGCGACCGGGGACTCCAGGTCGAAGTCGACGGTGATGTCCTTGGCGGACGCGATGAGCCGGACGCGGTCGACGGCACTCATGACCTCGTCGCCGAGGTCCGACCAGCCCGTGGGCTGCTGTTCGGCACCGTCCTGTTCGCGGCGCTCGGACTCCTCGATGCGGGACAGCGCGAGCAGGTCGTTCGCCAGGCGGGACAGCCGCGCGACGCTGAGCTTCGCGCGCTCGATGTGGGCGGCGAGGGCGGCCGCGTCGTCCCCGTCCAGGGACGCCAGGTCGAGCTGGGTCGTCAGGATCGCGAGGGGCGTGCGGAGTTCGTGGCTCGCGTCCGAGACCATCTGGCGCTCGCGTTCGGTGGCCTGGCGCGTGCGGGCGAGGAAGGCGTTGAGGGTCGTCGCCAGCGAGGCGAGTTCGTCCTGGGCAGGACCGACCGGCAGCTCGGCGCGTTCGGGGGCGACGGAGAGGCGCTCGGCCTCGCGGCGCATCCGGTTCACCGGGCGCAGGGCGGCGGTCGCTAGCACCCACGAGGCGATGCCGAACGCGACCAGGATCGCGAGCCCGGTGAGCGACAGCGTCGAGGTCAGGTCGTCGACGACGATCGCCTCGGCCTGCGAGTTGCGGGCCGCCACGACCGTCCACCGACCCGCCTGGTTGACGGGGTGCTCGACGACGACGCGGTACTCCGAGCCGGCGACCCGGATGAGGGACGTCCCGGCCTTCGTCTCGGTGAGGCTGCCGAGCGCGCGCTCGACGCGGGGCGGCATGGTCGACAGGGCGATGTCGCCGGACGGCGAGACCACGGCAACGAGCTGCGCGTTGCCCGGCGGGGACAGGTCGGGATCGCTGTCGACCTCGAGCGTGGCCACGTACGGGTCGGCGTCCGCGTCGAGCAGGGTGCGCGTGGCACTCGCGACGACGCTGACGACCTGGAACCGCATGACGAGCACGAGCAGCACGATGACCACCGCCGCGATCGCCGTGGACCCGATGGTGATCCGAGCGCGGAGCGACAGGTTCCGCAGCGGACGGATCAGGCCACGCCCGGAACCGGTCACGCTCCGAGCAGATCGAGCCGGTAGCCGCGGCCGCGCACGGTGGAGATCGCGACCGTCGCCTCGTGCGAGGTCAGCTTCTTGCGGAGGTACGAGATGTACTGCTCGACGACGTTCGGGTCGACGTGCTGCGAGCCGTCCCAGACCTCTTCGAGGATCTTCGGGCGGTCGACCACGGTGCCCACCGACCGTGCGAGCAGCCGGAGGAGCGCGAACTCGGTGGGGCTCACGGCGACCCGCTGGCCCTTGATCAGGATGCGACGGGCCTCGGAGTCGATCGCGACGTCGCCCACCTCGATGGTGCGCGGGGCGCCGGCGGACTCGCGACGGCCGAGGGCGCGGAGACGAGCGGTGAGCTCGGCGAAGGCGAACGGCTTCGTGAGGTAGTCGTCGGCGCCGGCGTCGAGGCCGAACACGCGGTCGTCCACGGCGTCCCGCGCGGTCACGAGGAGGATCCGGACCGGGTCCTCGCGCTCGCGGATGCGGCGGGCGAGCTCGAAGCCGGACATGCCGGGCATCATGACGTCCACGACGGCCAGGTCGAACGCCTGGTCGCCGAGCGCGATCAGCGCCTCGACCCCGTTCTCGACCGCGGTGACGCGGTACCCCTCTGCCGCGAGCCCACGTTCCATGAGCGCGCGCATCTCGTCATCGTCCTCGACCACCAACAGGCGCATAGCGACCTCCTCGACCCCATCGTGGCATCGAACCTGTACATGCGGGAGATCCCACGGCTGAACTCGCTGAATCTCGTCACAGTCACGGCGGTCGGACAGGTAGAACGGTCTGTCCCCCGTTCGTGGGACGTGAGGACTGCTTGCTTCGTTGCTATGCTCGCGCACCGGAAGCGGCGTACCCGACGTCACATCCGCAGTGGGGGCACCATGAACGACATGCCGGAACACCCGGCCCTCGTCCGTCTGCGTGCCGAGCTCGACGCCGCTTGGAAGGGCATCGGCGTGCTCGGCGACATGGAGGGCGACAGCCGCGACCGTGTGGTCGCCGAGCTCCGGGCGGCGGTCCCGGACATCGCGAGCGTCGCTGCTCGTGCCGCGGGGGCCGATGCCGTCGTGGCCGAGATCAGCCGGTTCGCGAGCGTCGAGGTCGTCTCGAGCGACTCGACCGTGCCGACGGCGACGATCTGGGACGACATCGTGCACTCGGCGGCCGAGGCAGCGTCCGCCGCACGCTGACGCGCCACGAGCGCGCACGCGCACGCGCCCGCCCACGTTCCGCGTCAGTCGTCCTCGCCGAGCAGCTCCTCGCGCACGCGCCGGATGTCCTCGAGCAGCGCCCCGATCAGGATCCAGTGCCGCGAGTTCGGCCGGATCACCTCGAGCGGCGCCGTGAGTGCCGGCTCCGCGACGTCCTCGTCGTGCTGCGGCGACGTCGGCACCGACCACCGGGGCCGAGGGGACGCAGCGGTCGACACGGGCACCTCCTTCGCGGCGACCCGGGCACTGAGCGCTCGGACGTCGGCCGCGATCCGGGCGACCTCGGTGGCGATGCTCCCGACGACGGGGTCGGCCCGGAGGTCGGGCGCCGTGTTGTCCTGGATCGCCCGGGTCATGCCGGTGACCCGGGTGACGAGCACACGCAGGTGTTCGGCCACGACGATGTCCTCGTCGAGGACGGTCCGGTGCCGGCCGCCGCGCGGGTTCATCGTGAGGGACTCCCGGGCCGCGGTGAGCGACGCCTCGGCGCGGGCGTGCTGCTGTCGGAGCGCCCGGGCCTGCAGGAGCGCCTCGTGCCAGCGGTCCTGGTCCCACCCCTCGGTGAGCCCGATCGCCACCCGCTCGAACGCGGCGGCGGTGTCCCGGGCGAGCCGTGCGACCGCGAGGTGCGCCGGACCGAGCAGCACCGGCGGCACGATGAGCGCGTTCACGATCAGGGCGACGATCGCTCCGAGGACGGTCTCGAGGATCCGGTCGGCCGAGTAGTTCGGCGTGACGACGCCCGCGGTCAGCACGAGCATGCCGCTGATGCCGACCTGCGTCGCCGAGGTCGGGGTGAGCCGCAGGGCCCACGCGATGAGGATGGCGAGCACGATGACCAGCAGCACGACCCACACGGTGTCGCCGAGCAGCAGGTGGAACCCGGTGGCGAGCACGACGCCGAGGACGACCCCGGCACTGCGTTCGAGTCCCTTCACGAACGACTGGTTGATGCTCGGCTGCACCACGAGCAGTGCGGCGATCGCGGCGAAGGTCGGGAACGGCCCGTCGATGAGCACCCGGCACAGCAGCACGGCGGCGACCACCGCGACCGCGGTCTTGACGACCTGCAGGAACGGCGTGCGACTGGAGCTGCGGAGACGCGCGACCGGGTTCACGACGACCACGGTAGCCACGGTGCGCGCGCCGAGCCGTGCACGAACGCGACGAATCCCGCCCCGTCCGGTTGACTGGTCTCGTGTGGCCCAACCATGAGCGCGTCATCCCGCAGGCCTTCGCCGGCTCCGGGACCTCCGTGGTGGCCGCACGCGCGCACTCGGTCGAACCCTCGGGCAACGGCTACCTGTACGGCTACGAGGTCGACACCGTGGACCGCAACGGCCAGCGCGCCACGGTCCTGACCTACGTCGACACCGGCGGGACCCACGACCAGAACAGCGCGATCGTCACCGACCCCGCGACGGGTGAGCCGGTCTCGGTGTGGGCGTACCCGAACGACCCCGGGCTGCCGGTGTTGCCCCAGGTGACGTACCGCGACGCCGTCGCCGAGCTCCTCACGACGCTCGGCATGCCGGTCACCGACCCGACCCTCACGGTCGCGGCGTACCGACCGGGCAAGCGTGCCGTGGTGCGGGTCGACGCCGCCGAGGGGACCCTCTTCCTCAAGGTCGTGCGTCCGCACCGGGTGGCCCCGATCGAGAAGTCGCACGAGCAGTTCGTCGCCGCCGGACTGCCGGTGCCGCGGGTGCTGTCGAGCCGTGGGGACGGTCTGCTCGTCCTCGAACGCATCCGCGGGGTCCCCGCAGGCAGTCGCATCCTCGAGATCGCGGACGACCCGCGCTTCGTGGCCTCCCTCGCCGCGCTCACCGGGCGGATCGCGACGGTCCCGATGACGCAGCAGGCCCGCGCCGACGCGATGGACCACGCCGACTGGCACCGCCGCACCCTCGTCGCCGCGCTGCCGCAGGACGCCGAGGAGATCGACGCGCTCTACGACGCCATCGGACGACGCTCGATCGGCTGGGCGACCGCGACGAAGCAGGTCGTGCACGGCGACCTGCACCTCGAGCAGGTCTTCGTCGACGAGGACGAGCCGTGGCGCATCTCCGGCCTGCTCGACATCGACACGGCGGGCTGGGGCTACCCGGTGCGCGACATCGGTGCCGTGGTGGCGCACCTCGTCGTCACGGGGTTGTGGCACCGGTCGCGCGGCGACGCGGAGCGCGGGGCGGCCGCCGAACGCCTCGCCGACGCCGTCGCGCGGGACTGGATCGCGCGCAACCCCGACCAGTCGGACCGGATCGGTCCGGCGATCGGCGCGCAACTGCTCGCGCACGCCGGCGGCCAGGCCACGACCGGTTCCGCGAACGGCATCCACACGGCGGAGCAGCTGCTGGCGGCGACGCAGGCGGCCCTCGCGGAGGCGACGCCGATCGTCCCGTCCGACGGCCTCCTCCGTCCGCGCTCCGCACCACAGGCCTGACGCGACCACCTGCGCGACGCCGGTCGCGGGACTGGTCCGCACCGCGCCTCCTGGACCCGACAGCAGGCGGATCCCAGGAGGCGCGACTCGCGCGGGCGTCGTCGAGTCGCCTCCGTCGGTGGTCGGGGAGTAAACTGAGTGCGCACGCACCGCGTTCCCGCGTGCCGCGTCGATTCCGGACGCAGCAGTCGGTCACTTGACCGACGTGGGAACCGGGTCCGTGATCGCTCCGAGGGGGCATCACGTGCGTGTGACGGCGCCGGATCCCGGCGCGGACAGTCGCATCCGGCCCCACCCGGTGGCCGCGATGGGAACGGTCCGCGGGACTCCACGTCCCCCGGACGGGGACCGGCGAAGCGGTGGGCCACGGTGGCCCCCGGAACACCGGAGCCGTGCCAGGCGCCGGTTCAGGACTTCCGCCCCGCGGGGCGGCTCGCCCGCACGAACGGGCGGAACAGGAGGAGCGTTGGCTCGATCAGGCACCCGGCGAGCAGCCGGCGGGACGCGGACCGCGTCGCGTCGCACCAGGCCGCTCGACAACGACGGCGTCATCCCCGTGCTCGCCCGCGCCGTGCGCGAGGTCGAGGCGGCGGCGCAGCGTGGACCGCTCAAGGCGTCGAACCGTTCGAAGTTCCAGGCGGTCGCCCTGCTCATGCGCGAGGAACGCGCACGGGTCAAGGCGGACACCGAACTCACCGACTCGCAGCGCGCCGAGCAGCTCAAGCGGCTCGACGGCGTCGCGACGATCCTCGCGAAGACCGCGGCGCGGGACACCAGCGTGATCCAGCTCCTCACGGAGGAGGCGTCGGTCAGCGAGACGACCCGCACCGTGAAGCGCGACATGATGATCGCGGGCGGCATGGAACTGCAGCCCGAGGAACTCGTCATCGCGGCGGAGCCCTCGCCGACGGTGGAGAGCCCGGTGCGTGCGGTCGTGCCGCAGGCGGTCGTGCAGCGACAGCTCGCGAACCCGTTCCTGCCGCCGGACTTCGCGCTCGCCGACCAGCCCGTCGCGCACCCGCGTCGCCTGGCGAACTGGGAGCTGTTCGGCCCGCTCTTCAAGTCGTTCGAGTACGGCGCTGGCGGGGGAGCGGCGACGATGCCGCTGCCGGAGCCCACGACGCTGCACTCGCGGTCGGGCACCACGCTCATGAAGCACCAGGCGGAGCTCATCGCCGCCGCGGCGCAGGGCCACCGCACGTTCCTGCTCGCCGACGAGCCCGGCCTCGGCAAGACCGCGCAGTCGCTCCTCGCCGCCGAGGCCGCGAACGCCTTCCCGCTGCTGGTCGTCGTGCCGAACGTCGTCAAGACGAACTGGAAGCGCGAGGCCGCCCGCTGGGTCCCGAACCGCACCGCCACGGTCATCCACGGCGACGGGGACGACCTCGACGGGTTCGCCGACATCGTCATCGTGAACTACGAGATCCTCGACCGGCACGCCGGCTGGCTCGGGAACTTCGGGTTCAAGGGCATGGTCGTCGACGAGGCGCACTTCATCAAGAACAAGGACTCGCAGCGCTCGAAGTTCGTGCTGCAGCTCGCCGAGGCGATCCGGTCGCGCACCGCGTCGCCGCTGCTGATGGCCCTCACCGGTACGCCGCTGATCAACTCGGTCGAGGACTTCCGCACCATCTGGGAGTACCTCGGCTGGATCGACGACAAGAAGCCGCGCGCCAAGCTCATGAACGAGCTCGAGGAGATCGGCCTGACGCCGGCCGACCCCGGGTTCTTCGTCGAGGCGCGCAGGGCCGTCATCGACCAGGGCATCGTCCGCCGCCGCAAGGTCGACGTCGCCGCGGACATCCCGGCACGTCGGATCGCCGACATCCCCGTCGAACTCGACGACGAGGTCGGCCGCTCGATCCGCGACGCTGAGCGCGAGCTCACCGCGAAGCTCGTCAAGCGGTACCACCAGGCGCTCGACGCCCGCACCGGGCAGGACCCGGTCGTCGGCATCGACCACAAGCTCGTCCGCCAGGTCGCGCGCTGGGAGCTCGAGGACCAGGACGCCTCGCCGACCGGGGAGAACGTGTTCTCGATGGTGCGGCGCATCGGCCGGGCCAAGGCACAGCTCGCGGCGGACTACGCGGCGCAGCTCGCCTCGAACGTCGGCAAGGTCGTGTTCTTCGCGAAGCACCTCGACGTCATGGACCAGGCGGAAGAGGTGTTCGCACGTCGACACCTCCGCACCGCGACGGTCCGGGGCGACCAGACGCCGGCGCAGCGCACGGCCGAGATCGACTCGTTCGTGAACGACCCCGACGTCGCCGTGATCGTCTGCTCGCTCACCGCGGCGGGCGTCGGCCTCAACCTGCAGGTGTCGTCGAACGTCGTGCTCGCCGAGCTGTCGTGGACGAGCGCCGAGCAGACCCAGGCGATCGACCGCGTGCACCGCATCGGGCAGGAGGAGCCCGTCACGGCGTGGCGCATCATCGCCGCCCAGACGATCGACACCAAGATCGCCGAGCTCATCGACTCGAAGGCGTCCCTGGCCGCCCGCGCGCTCGACGGCTCGGACGAGGAGATCGTCGACTCCGGCGACATCCAGCTCGACGCGATGGCGGCGCTGCTGACCGAGGCGCTGGAGCGCGGCTAGGGCCGGCGCGTGCGGCGCGTGCGGCGCGTGCGGCGCGTGCGGCTGTGAACCACGAAACCGACATCGAACCGGGGCTTCGGCCTGGTTCGATGTCGGTTTCGTGGTTCGACGCGTGCGCCCGCGGCGTCAGATGCGCGACTGGACCTCGGCGAGCGAGGGGTTCGTCGCCGTGCTGCCGTCGGGGAACACCAGCGTCGGCACGGTCTGGTTGCCGCCGTTGACCTCGGCGACGAGTTCGGCCGTGCCGGGCGTCTGCTCGATGTCGACCTCGCGGTAGGAGACCCCGGCCTTGGACATCTGGTTCTTCAGGCGCGCGCAGTAGCCGCACCAGCTGGTCGTGAACATCGTGACGGCGCCGGCCTCCGGCACGAACGCGTCGCGGGTGATCGTCTCGCTCATGTCCTCAGGCTAACCCCGACGGTTCGGGGAACACGGGGAAGCCCTGGTAGACAGGACCGCGTGAGCGACACGCACCTCGAGATCGAGCGAACCTACGACCTGCCCGAGGGCGGTGCCCTGCCGGACCTCGTCGGCATCGGCGGCATCATCCGCACCGAGCACCAGGAGCCGTTCGACCTCGACGCGACGTACTGGGACACCGAGCGGTACGACCTCGTGGCCGCCCGCGTGACGGTGCGCCGCCGGACCGGTGGCCCCGACGCCGGCTGGCACATCAAGCGCGCCTCGTCCGACACCGTCCGGCACGAGCAGCACTTCCCGCTCACCGACGACGCCGACACCGTCCCCGACGAGGTCCTCGCCGCACTCTTCACCGAGCGCCGTGGCCGGGGCCTCCACCCGGTGGTCCGGATCACGACGACCCGCACCGTGACGCGGCTGCTCGACGAGGACGGCGACCAGATCGCCGAGCTCGCCGACGACCAGGTCCGCGCGACGCGGCTCGACGACGACGCCCCCGAGACCCCGCGCACCTGGCGCGAGGTCGAGGTCGAGATCGTCGGCGGCGTCGACCCGCAGGTCGCCCACGAGCTCTTCGCGTCGCTGGACGGGCGCTTCGCCGCCGTCGGCGCCGGCCCCGCCGCCGTCTCGTCCAAGCTGGCACGTGGGCTGGCAGGAGCACCGGCACCGCGCCTCCAGGCCGAGGACAAGCCGGACAAGGGAACGACCGCACGCGTGCTGGTGAAGCGGCTGCGGAAGCTCCGCGCCGCGCTCCTCGCCCAGGAGGCGCGGCTCCGCTCCGGCGACGCCACCGACCTCCGGCAGGCGGCCGAGACCGCCCTCGAGATCGCCGCGATCCTCGGCGCGTACCGTCCGGCGTTCGCCGCCGGCGACGCCGTCGACCGCGCTGCCGCGGGGGCGGACGGACTCGCCGCCGTCACCGCGCGCGCTGCGTTGGCGGAGTACCTCATCGACCGGCTGCCGCGCGCGTCGACCCCGGCGCAGGACGAGCTCGTCGACGCGATGACGCGCGAGCGGATCCTGGCGGCTACCCGCGAACGTCGCGACCAGTCGGTCCGGGACGTCGTGGCGTTCCTGCACGGCGAGCCGTTCCTCGAGCTCCTCGACGCCCTCGACGACGCGGTCGAGCGCCCCGCACCGACCGCCTGGGCCCTCCGGTCGCCGAAGAAGGTCGCGCAGGACGTCGTCGCCCAGGTGAAGCCGGAGGTCCGCGAACTCGTGCGCGCCGCGGTCGCCGACGACACCTCGGACACCGCCGCTGCGCGTGAGGCCGCCGACCGCGCCACGACCGAGGCTGCCTGGCAGGCGACGATGCGCGCGCGCCTGACGATGGACGTGCTCGGCGACGACGCGTTCCCGCACGCACTGTGGAAGCGGATCGGGACGGCGGCCGACGTCCTCACCGAGCGGGTGCGCTCCCTGCACGCGCTCGACACGCTGCGCACGAACGCGGCGATCGCCGAGCGCGGCGGCGAGGGCACGTTCGGGTACGGGGTGCTCGCGGGCGACCGGGTGCGCCTCGCCGAGGAGTCCTACGACGAGGCGGTGCACGCGCTCAACCGCGTGTGACGCGGCGGGCGCTCGCTTGGTGAGCAGAAATGGTCGGGTGCTCACGGGCAATCCGACCATTCCTGCTCACGAAGTCGTCACGCGGCGGGCGCCTTGTCCGCCAGCCCCAGGACGTCGAGGAGCCAGGCGAGCTCGAACGCCCGCTCCTTCCACGAGGCGTACCGGCCGCTGACGCCGCCGTGCCCCGCTGCCATCTCGGTCTTGAGCAGCACCGGAGCGCCGACCTCCCGCAGCTTCGCGGTCCACTTCGCGGGCTCGACGTACAGCACACGGGTGTCGTTGATGGACGTCACGGCGAGGATCTTCGGGTACTGCACGTCGTCGCGGACGTTCTCGTACGGCGAGTACTCGCTCATGTACCGGTAGACCTCGGGGTCGTGCAGCGGGTCGCCCCACTCGTCCCACTCGATGACCGTCAGCGGCAGGTCGGGGTCGAGGATGCTCGTCAACGCGTCGACGAAGGGCACTGCCGCGAGGATCCCGGCGAACCGTTCCGGGGCGAGGTTCGCCACAGCGCCCATCAGGAGCCCGCCCGCGCTGCCGCCCTCGGCGACGAGCCGCTCGGCGGTGGTGCGTCCGGTGTCGATCAGGTGCGTGGCGACCGCGACGAAGTCGGAGAAGGTGTTCTTCTTCGTGAGGGTCTTGCCGTTCTCGTACCAGTGCCGACCCATCTCGCCGCCACCGCGCACGTGGGCGACGGCGAACACGACGCCGCGGTCGAGCATCGACAGGCGCATGACGCTGAACCCGGGGTCGATCGAGTGCTCGTACGAGCCGTAGCCGTAGAGGTGCAGCGGGGCCGGACGGTCGGTGTCGACCGCGTCACGGCGCCACACGAGGGAGATCGGCACGCGGGTGCCGTCGTCGGCGGTGGCCCAGTCGCGCTCCTGGACGTAGTCGGCCGGGTCGTAGCCGCCGAGCACGGGCTGACGCTTCAGGACCGTGACCTCGCCCGTCGCGAGGTCGAGGTCGCTCACCTCGGACGGGGTGACGAACGACGTGAACCCGATCCGGAGCGTCGGCTGGTCCCACTCCGGGTTGCCACCGAGCCCGGCCGAGAACAGTGCCTCGTCGAAGGGGACCTCGTGCGCGTCGCCGTAGCCGTCGCCCTCGATCGGGATGATCGCGACACGGGGGAGCGCCTCGGACCGGTACTCGAGTGCGAGGTGTCCGGCGAAGGCGTCCACCGCCTCGATCCGACGCTCGGCGTGGTGGGCGACGACGACCCGCCGGTCGCGCTCCGACGTGGGGTCGTCCGCGGGGACGTCGACGAGCTCGAAGTTCTCGGCGCCGTCGTTGTGCAGGACGAGGAACCGGTCGCTGCCGCCCACGATCGCGTGCTCGATCTCGTACTCGACGCCCTCGCGCCGGGGCCACACGACCTGGAACTCGCCGGTGGGGTCGGCCGCGTCGAGGACGAGCGCCTCGGAGGTGATCTTCGACCCGAGCTCGATCACGATGTACTGCGACGACCGGGTGACCCCGACGCCGACCCAGTAGCGGTCGTCCGGCTCCTCGAACACGACGACGTCGTCGGCCGCCGGGCTGCCCACGGTGTGCCGCCAGATGCGGTCGGGCCGCCAGGAGTCGTCGACGGTCGGGTAGAACACGAAGCGCCCGGACGGGTCGAACGTCGCCCCGGAGCCGGTGTTCGGGATCTCGTCGCCGAGGTCGGTGCCGGTCGTGAGGTCCCGCACGTGCAGGGTGTACCGCTCGTCGCCCTCGACGTCGATGCCGTAGACGAGCCGTGTGCCGTCGTCGCTGATGTCGTAGGAACCCAGCGAGAAGAAGTCGTGGCCGTCCGCGAGCGCGTTGCCGTCGAGGACGACCTGCTCGCCGGGGAGCGTCGCTTCGCCCTCGGTCACCGCCGGCGGGGTCCAGTCGTCCGGCCCGCTGATCGGCGCACGGCAGTGCACGCCGTACTGGCTGCCCTCGGCCGTGCGCGTGAAGTACCACCAGTCGCCCATGCGGACGGGCACCGAGAGGTCGGTCTCCTGCACGCGGTTCTTCACCTCGGCGAAGATCCGGTCGCGCAGCCCGTCGAGGTGCGCCGTCGCCTGCTCGGTGTGGCGGTTCTCGGCTTCGAGGTAGGCCAGGGTGTCCGGCGACTCCTTGTCGCGCAGCCACTCGTAGTCGTCGACGAAGTCGATGCCGTGGTGGGTCCGCGTCACGGGCCGCTTGGCGGCGGTGGGCGGGGTGGCCTGGGCGTGCTCGGTGCTCACCACCCCACCCTATTCGCCCGGTGTGTGACGGCGTGGTGGACGCGGTCGGTGAAGGCCGTGACCTCGTCGGCGGCGGCCACCGCGAGCCACGCTCGGCGACGGCGCCGCTCGGTCACCGGCCGCAGCACCCCGGCGCGGCAGAGGTCGTCGGTCACGGTGTCGATCGAGCGGGCGTCGTCGCCGAGCAGCTGCTCGAGGTGGTCCTCGGTGACGACGGGATCGTCGAGGAGGGTCCGGGCGACGGCGTCGTGCGCCCGGGTCGGCCACCACCGCGACCCGCGGGGGACGGCGGCCTCGTCGAGGAGCAGCGCCGTGACCGTGGCTTCGTCGCACACCGTGCCGATCGCGATCGCGACGTCACGGACCCACTCGTCGACGACACCGCGACGGTACCGGTCGAGGTGCCAGAAGTACCGGTCCCGCTCGGCGACCAGGGCGGTCGCGACCGGCACCGTGACGATCCGAGCGAGGCCACGACGGCGGAGCACGGCGGCGACGAGCGCGCGGCCGATCCGTCCGTTGCCGTCGGTGAACGGGTGGATCGACTCGAACTGCGCGTGCGCGATGGCCGCCTGCGCGATCGGGTGCAGGTCGTCGCGGTGGAGGAACGCGAACAGGTCGTCCATCAGCTCGGGCACGAGCGCGGCCGGCGGCGGGACGTGGCGCGCGAGCCGGGGCGTGGCGCCGCCGCCGATCCAGTTCTGCACGTCCCGCCAGCGTCCGGCGTACCGGCCGTCGACCGGGTCGTCGCGCAGGAGCCGGTGGTGGGCCGCGAGCAGCGCCCGTTCCGTGATCGTGCCGGACGCCGCGGAGGACACGAGCGTCTCGATCGCCCCGCCGGCCCGGACCATCGCCGTCGCGCTGCGGTTCGCCCGGACGCCGACGACGGCCCGCGCGAGGTCGTCGAGCGTGGCGTGCTCGTCCTCGATGCGGGAGGTCGCGACGGCCTCGGTCCGGTCGAGCACGCGACCGAGCACGGCGAGCTGGGCGCCGTGGTGCTCGTCGAGGTGCACGAGCGCGGCGGCGGCGCGGTCGAGCAGCGCTGCGGTGTCGGTGTCGGTGTCCGGGGACCAGGGGAGCCGGGCGATGCGCGGCGGGACCGACGCCACCACCGACGTCGTCTCGCGGTCGTGCCGCGGGCCGCGCACGCTGCTGCGCCAGGGCAGCGTGACGGTGGTGTGGGACGGCCAGGGGTGCTCGGTGCGGGGCATCGGTTCCTCCACGGTGGACGAGACGAGACGAGACGAGACGAGACGAGACGGGACGACGGGACGACGGGACGACGGGTCGACGGCTCGACGGCTCGACGCTAGAGCGGCGTCGGCCACCGCCGCGAGGAATCTGCATGTCGTGTGCACGGCCGCGGTGTCCGCCCCCGTCGGTACCGTGGTGGCATGAGCAACACCTTCGTCGTGACGAACGCACACGTGGTCCCCGTCACCGCCCCCGAGTTCGACGGCGGCGCCGTCGTGGTCGAGGACGGTCGCATCACCGCGATCGGCCCGGACGTCTCGCCCCCGGCCGGGCTGCCGGTCGTCGACGCCGCCGGTGCGTGGCTCGTCCCGGGCTTCGTCGAGTCGCACGGGCACGTCGGCATCCACGAGGAGGCGAACGGCGAGGCGGGCAACGACACGAACGAGATGACCGGCCCGAACATGGCCGGGGTTCGCTCGATCGACGCGATCGACATCGACGACGAGGGCTTCCGCGACGCCCTCGCGGGCGGCATCACCTCGATCGTCGTCAAGCCCGGGTCCGGCAACCCGATCGGCGGCCAGACCGTCGCGATCAAGACCTGGGGCGGCCGCACGATCGACGAGCAGCTCATCTCCGACGCGGTGAGCATCAAGAGCGCGCTGGGCGAGAACCCGAAGCGCGTGTACGGCGGCAAGGGGCAGACCCCGTCCACCCGTCTCGGCGTCGCGAAGATCATCCGCGACGCCTTCGTCGAGGCCCAGAACTACCGTGCCGCCCGCGACGCCGCCGCCGCGAAGGGCGATCCGTTCGCCCGCGACCTCACGAAGGAGGCACTCGTCCGCGTCCTCGACGGCGAGCTCGCGTGGGACCAGCACACGCACCGCCACGACGACATCGCCACCGCGATCCGACTGGCCGAGGAGTTCGGGTACCGCCTGGTGGTGAACCACGGCACCGAGGCGCACAAGATCGCGCACGTCCTCGCCGAGAAGGACATCCCCGTCATCTACGGCCCGCTCTTCACGAGCCGCTCGAAGGTCGAGCTCCGCGACCGCGGGATCCCGAACCTCGCGGCGATCGCTGCGGCCGGGGTCCGCGTGGCGATCACGACCGACGCCCCGGTCGTCCCGATCGGCATGCTCGTGGGCCAGGCCACCGCGGCGGTGAAGGAGGGGTTGCCCCGCCAGACCGCGCTCGAGGCGCTCACGACGAACCCCGCCGACTTCCTCGGGTTCGGGGACCGCGTCGGCCGCCTCGCCGAGGGCTACGACGCCGACCTCGTCCTGTGGGACGGCGACCCGCTCGACGCGACCAGCCGCGCGACGCGCGTCTGGATCGAGGGTGAGTCCGTCTTCGAGTGGGCCGACGGCACGGGCGTCACCACGCCGCGCTGGTAGCGACCAGGTTCCGGACTGGAGGCGCGGTGCGGGCCCGCACCGCGCCTCCCGTCCGCCGCCCGCAGGCGGGTCTCAGACCTCGCGCGCCAGCAGGAAGTCGTTGATGCGCGTCGTGAGTTCCGCGTCGATCGCCCGCGCGACACCGTTCACCGACCGGATCGGCGCCGCCTGGCGCACGCTCGAGACGAGCCAGGCCGCGTCCGCCGCGTGGAAGTCGTCCAGCGTGACGAGCTCGTAGGCGGTCTCGATGCCCGCTTCCTCGGCGAAGCGGAACACGTCGGCCTGCGTCGTCCCGGCGAGGATCCCGATGTCGGTGCGCGGCGTCACGAGCCGCCCGCCGACGGAGAGGACGAGGTTCGCGCGCGTGCCCTCGAGCACGTAGCCGTCCGTCGACACGAACACGGCGTCGTCCGCTCCGCGTCGGCCGGCCTCGCGGAGCGCTGCCATGTTCACCGCGTACGACAGCGTCTTCGCGCCCTGCAGCAGCCACGGGGACGTCCGCTCGACGTCGTGTCGGTAGCCGCGGTCGAGCGTGACGACGGAGATGCCCTCGGTGCGTGCGGCGGTCGAGTCGCCGGACGGTGCCGCGTAGACCCACCCCGTCGGGCGGTCCGAGCCCTCGACGCCGCGGGTGAGGACGGTCTTGACGAAGGCCTCGCGGACCGGGTCGAGCCGGGCGCACACCGCCTCGATCGCCCGGCGCCAGGCGTCGGTGTCGGGTGCGGGCAGGTCGAGCATCGCGGCCGAGCGGCCGAAGCGCGCCAGGTGTGCCTCGAGCGCCTGCGGGTGCCCGTCGATCACGGTGACGGTCTCGAAGACCCCGTCGCCGCGGATGATGCCGAGGTCCTGCACCTGGACGTGCTCCTCGAGGGGCTTCGCCCACGTGAACGCGTCCGCCGCGGGGTCGTGCGGCGCGCGGTCGCGGGAGGGCTGGTTCAGGACGGCGAGCACGGTTTCGGTCATGGGGCCATCCAACCGCAGCCCGGCCGGGAACGACCTAGCCGGCTTCGGGGAGCGCGCCCATGAGCTTCCACACCGCGGGCGTCAGCTCGGGGTGCTGCAGCGCGATGCGGCGGAGCCGGTGGTACTCCTCGCCGAGGCGGGTGCCCTGCCCGGAGGCGGGGTGCATCGACCACTGCGCGCTCCGCTGCCCGATCGCGGCGTCCAGCTCGACGGCGTCGGCGCGGAGGATGAGCACGACCTGCTCGTCCACGGTGGGGAGCGTCGGCATGAACTCCCACGGGTCTTCGCCCTGGCGGCTGCGGTGCTCGACGATCATCGAGATCTCCTCGGCCGCCTCGGCGCGCAGCACTTCGAGGCTGCGCCCGGTCCTGCCCGGCTCAGCCATGGTGCCCCCGCAGCATGCCCGCCATGGAAAAAGCCTACGCCAGAACTTCGGCCAGACTGGACGCGTGACCCCACGCGACCCGAGCAAGTCCCAGCACCCAGCCGTGGTCGTCGTCTACCTCGTGCGCGACGGCGAGCGGGGCCCCGAGGTGCTCCTCGGGGAGAAGCGACGCGGCCTCGGGACCGGCCGGCTCGTCGGACCCGGCGGCAAGCGGGAACCGGGGGAGTCCGCCGTCGAGACGGCGGTGCGCGAGGTCGCGGAAGAGGTCGGCCTGCGGATCGACGCGGCGGACCTGGAGGCGCGGGGCACGTTGGACTACCGGTTCCCGTACCGCCCGTCCTGGTCCCAGGTCTCGGACGTCTTCGTCTGCCGCCGCTGGCAGGGCAGCCCGTCGGGCAGCGACGAACTCGAACCCCGCTGGATCCCGGTCGACGCCGTGCCGTTCGACGCGATGTGGGACGATGCGAAGTACTGGTTGCCGGGCGTGCTCGGCGGGGGATCGGTGCGGGCGCGGTTCACGTTCGCCGAGGACGATGCCACGGTCTCGGGCTACACCGGCACCGGGGTGGCAGCGCCGTCCGGACCCTGACCCGTCGCCGTCCCAGCGCGTCGTCCTACCGGGTGGGGGTCTGCGTGCGAGTGCTGCCGGTGCGGGCTTCCTCGGCCGCGGCGATGACCTCGGCGTCACCGCTCCGTCCGCCGAGCGGGCGCACGAAGAAGTCGATGATGCCGAACACGATCGCGCCGATCATCGCGAACATCGCCCAGCCGACGAACAGCCCGGCGACGTTGCGGCCGTCGGCGGGGGCGAGCAGCACACTCGCCGCGTAGAACCCGACCGTCAGCACGAGGAACACGACGACGACGGTGACGAGGACGCGGTGCCAGGCGATGCGCGGGTTCATGACCCCAGGATACGCGGCGCCCGGGGCTCAGCGGTCCGCGTGCCGACCGTGCGGACGCTCGCCGGCGCCGTCGGCGGGGCGACCCGTGGCGTCGGCGCGACCCGGTGCCCTGGACCCGTCCGCCCGTGGGACGGGACGGGTGCGGGGGCCGGTCGCCGCGCCTCCTGGACGCTGCACCGGACCGGTGCGGTCCCCGCGGACGACGGGGATGCGACCCGTGGGCGTGGTCTCGGTCTCGAGGCCGTCGCGACCGCCCATGAAGACGTCGCCGCCGACGCGTTCGTCCTCCCAGTCGTCGTCGTGGAGGACGCTCAGCGTGCCGGTCTCGGTGGAGGTGAGCCCGTGGCGCTCGAGCTCGGCGTCGCGCTGCTTGCCGAGGAACTCGCGGTTCGCGGTCTGGGCGTCCTGGAACATCGTCGTGCGGCCGGTGACGATGGCACGGATGCGTCGGCGCTCCCACCACTGCTTGCCGAAGTACATGAGGACGAGTCCGGCGCCGGCGTAGCAGGCCATCGTGATGAGGCCGCGCGAGTACGACGGGCCGACGCCGTAGATCTGGTGCTTGATCATGTCGACCATGCTCGAGCCGACGACGACGTTGTTGAGCCACGCGAACGGCTCCGGCATGAACCACTTCGGGTAGGCGCCGCCGGACGACGGCATCGACAGGAAGACGAAGCAGATCATGGCCGGCGCGGCGATGAACCGGCCGACGAAGTAGCTCAGCCCGTTGACGGCGAGGCCGATCGCGACGATCCAGCCCCAGGCGATGAGGACGAGTTCGATCCAGTGCCCGTGGATGGCGCCGACCACCGGCCCGGCGAGGGTGTTCGTGATGAGCGAGATGACCAGGCCACCGACGACGATGACTGCCATGCGCGTGCGGTGCCGGAGCGGGCCGCCCATGATGCCGATGAACATCGCGACCATGTAGCCGCCGATGCACCAGGCGAGCATGACGTACATGGCGACGGTGCCGTACTCGTCCCAGGCGGGCAGCGGAGCCAGTTCGGTCACGGTGGGGGCGGCGACCCCGATGCCGGTCAGGACGGTTGTCAGCGTCACGGGCACGAGCGAGGCGACCTGGAACTGGTGCGCGGTGGCCTTGAAGACCTCGTTCGTCGAGGGGTCGTACGCCACGGCCATGGTGCCGGCGAGCACGTCGCGCTTCGCCTGCGCGAGGGAGTCGTAGGTGTGGAAGAGGTACTCGCCCGGCAGCGCCTTCTGCATCGCGGCCACCAGCGTCGGGTCGCTGCCGACGAGGGCCACGGGGACGTCGTGCGGGTGCGGGGCGTGGAACGCGAAGACGTAGCAGAGGCAGAAGCCGACGATGAAGAACAGCGGCATCCAGAGCTGCAGGCCGATCAACTGGAGCGACGGGTGCAGCGTCCCGAACCAACGCCGGTAGCCGCTGATGCGCTGCGGCTCCGGGACGGGTGCCTGCCGGACGCGACCGGAACCACCGGAGCCGGTGCGGGTCGGCCGGGTGCCGGCGACCGGGGCACCGCGTCGGGGCTTCGAACCACCGCGGGTGGACGGCCTTGTCGTGCGCTGCTTGGGAGCGGATGACTGCCGCGGCCCCCCGTCACGATCCGGGAGGTCGTTGTTCCTGGGGACGTCGTTCCGCGGCGTGCTCA
This sequence comes from Curtobacterium sp. C2H10, assembly GCF_025407985.1. Taxonomy (NCBI): domain Bacteria; kingdom Bacillati; phylum Actinomycetota; class Actinomycetes; order Micrococcales; family Microbacteriaceae; genus Curtobacterium; species Curtobacterium sp. C2H10. The sequence goes on from NZ_JABXGF010000005.1 coordinate 35,305, forward strand.
CTCGGCGATGCGCTCCTGTTCTGGGTCGGGCCGCCAGGATACGCCCGGGATCCTGGTCGCGGTCAGGACCGGCTGCGCGACGCCTGCGCCGAGTCCATCGCGAGTTCCTCGGCGTCGAGGGTCACGAGCACGCGGCGCATGACCTCCTCGTCGAGGTTGCCCTTCTCGCGTTCCTCGAGCACGATCTCGCGGCGGCGGTCGAGCAGTTCCCGCCGGATGTCCTGGATCTGGGCACCCCGCAGGCGGACCGGGGCGTTGCGCTCCTCGTCCTCCTCTTCCTCGGCGTCGCGGCGGAACGTCTCCGCCTGGCGCTCGAGCCGGGCCTTGAGCCGGTTCACCACGGCGTCGACGGCCTCGTCGCCGTACTGCTTCGACCAGTCCGGACGTCGCTTCTCGAGCAGCTCGATCGCGGCCTCGGTCGTGCGCTGGTTGAGGCGCATCTCGCTGCGGACGTCCTCCTCGCCCTCGGCCGGGTCCTGCACCTTGAGCGACCGGATCACGAACGGCAGGGTGAGTCCCTGGAGCAGGAGGGTCCCCACCGTCACGATGAACGCGATGATGAAGATGGTGTCCTGGGCCTTGATGTCGACCGGGTTCGCCACGACCGACACGGCGGCGGCGAGGGTCACCACGCCACGCATGCCCGTCCACGAGATGACGGTCAGCTCGCGCCAGTTGAGTTTCGGTTCCGCCGAGCCGCGCATCCACCGTAGGGACGGGTGGCCGCGGGACAGCCGGATGCGCAGGGGTCGGAACCACCTGCCGTTGAAGCGGTTGCGCACGTACGACTCGAACACGAAGAGCGGCCGCACGAGGATCACCACCACGAGCACCACGGCCGCGGCGGTCAGGGTCTGCCCGAGGCTGCGCTCGCTCTCGACGAGGTCCTGCACGACGGTGTTGAGCTGGAGCCCGATCAGGGCGAAGACGAACCCTTCGAGGATGACGTCGATGCTCGTCCAGAGCGGGCGCTCCTGCAGCCGGGTCGCGTAGCCCTCCTTCGGCGAGTTGTAGCCGATGTAGAGGCCGGCGGTCACCACCGCGATCACCCCGGAGCCGGAGAGGTCCTCGGCGAGGATGTACGCGACGAACGGCAGCAGGATGCTCATGATCGTCTCGACCACCGGGTCGTTGATCCGCATCCGGATCCAGTGCACCGCGACGCCGAGGACGATGCCGACCGCCAGCCCGACGCCGATCGCGAGGCCGAAGATCCCGAGGTCCTGCCAGATCGTCAGCGAGGTGCCCGCCGCGATCAGGGTGAACACGCGCACGAGCGTCAGGGACGCGGCGTCGTTGATGAGGCTCTCGCCGGACAGCACCGTCATCACGCGGCGGGGGAGCCCGAGCTTCCGGCCGATCGCAGCGGCCGACACCGCGTCCGGCGGGGCGACGATCGCGCCGAGCAGGATCGCCGCGGGCCAGTCCATGTCGGGGATGATGATGTACGCCGCGAGGCCGACGGCCAGTGCCGTGATGATCACGAGGAAGATGCCGAGTCGACGGATCTGCTTGATCGACTGCCGGAAGCTCTGCCACGACACGTCGAGCGCCGCCGAGTAGAGCAGCGGCGGCAGGATGATCGTCAGGATGACCTCGGAGTCGATCTCGATCGGCGGGAGGCCCGGCAGGAACGACGCGGCCAGGGCGACGGCCGTCACGAGCAGTGGCGCCGGCAGTCCCTTGGCCCGAGCGAACCCCGTCACCGCGAGCGATCCGACCAACAGGATGAGGAGCTCGACGGTGTCCATGCCGTCCATTCTCCCATCGGAATGGTTCCGGATCTGAACGAGTCCGAAGGCGACATGAACAGCAGGTGTCCGACAGGGTTTGCCAGGCGGCGTCCAGCCTGGGACACTTGCCCGCGGTGGACATCACACTCATAGTCGTCCTGGTCATCGCGTTGGCCCTCTTCTTCGACTTCACAAACGGTTTTCACGACACCGCCAACGCGATGGCGACCCCGATCGCCACCGGTGCGATGAAGCCCAAGGTGGCCGTCACGGTCGCCGCGGTGCTCAACCTCGTCGGTGCGTTCCTCAGCACCGCGGTGGCGACGTCGATCTCGCACGGCCTCATCAACGAGGGGCCCGGAGGCGTGGCGATCAGTCCGGAGATGATCTTCGCCGGGCTCATCGGGGCGGTCGTCTGGAACATGATCACGTGGCTGCGCGGCCTGCCGTCGTCGTCCTCGCACGCGCTGTTCGGCGGGCTCATCGGTGCCGCGATCGTCGGTGCGGGGTTCAACGCCGTCAACTACGCGGCCCTGCTGACGGTGGTGATCATCCCCGCGTTCCTCTCGCCGGTGATCGCCGCGCTGGTCTCGTTCCTGTCCACCCGGATCGCGTACCGGATCACCCGGCGCCCGGTCTTCCCGAACGAGCGCGGCGGCTTCCGCATCGGCCAGGTCTTCACGAGCTCGATGGTGTCGCTCGCGCACGGCACGAACGACGCGCAGAAGACGATGGGTGTCATCACGCTGACCCTCATCGCCTCGGGTGCGCAGTCGTCCGAGCAGGGCGTCCAGTTCTGGGTCGTCATCGCCTGCGCCCTGGCGATCGCCCTCGGCACGTACACCGGCGGGTGGCGCATCATCCGCACGCTCGGGTCCGGCATCACCGAGATCCGGGCGACGCAGGGCTTCGCGGCCGAGGCCTCGACCGCGGCGACGATCCTCGCCTCGAGCCACCTCGGGTTCGCGCTGTCCACCACGCAGGTGTCCTCCGGCTCGATCATCGGCGCCGGTCTGGGCCGCCGCGGGTCGAAGATCCAGTGGTCCACCGCCGGCAAGATCGTGATCGCCTGGTTCATCACCCTCCCGGCAGCCGCTGCCGTCGGCGCGGTCGCGTCCGGCATCGCCCGCCTCGGCGTCACGGGCCTCGTCATCGACGCGGTCGTCGGCGCCGCGGTGATCCTCGGGCTCTACCTGTGGTCGCTCCGCAAGCCGCACGAGCAGGCCGCCGCGATCGAGGTGGACGTCGCCGCCAACGCGGTGTTCACCCGCAAGGAGCTGCGTGACCTGCAGCGGAAGAAGCGCGCCGAGACCGTCGCCGCGCGTCGAGCCGAGCTGAGCCGCGAGCGCACCCTGCGCCGCATGGCCGGCCGCAAGGGAGGACGACGCTGATGAGCATCGACTGGTTCGCGTTCCTCACTGTGGCGATCGTGTCGCTCGTCGGCGCGTGCTTCGTGGTCACCGTGTACTCGATCGGCCTCCGCTTCTGGAGCGCCGCCGACACCCGCGCCGGCAAGTTCACCGTGAAGGACGACGGCACGATCGGTCCGGCGACGGTCGGGTTCCCGCACCCGTCGAACGTCACGACCGCCGTGCGCTGGTTCCGGACGCTGTCCGTCGCCTGCTTCGTCGTCTCCGGCGCGGCCGTCCTCTACGGCATCTACCTCATCGTCCCGCAGTTCCACTGACGCATCCCGCGCCGACCGGCGTGCGTGCCCTGGGCGCGACCCCTTGACGGCCTGGAGGCACGGTGCCGACCCGCACCGCGCCTCCAGGCCGTCACCGCGCGCGTCCACGGCGCCACCCGCGACGTCCGCGCACGTCGCGACGCGCCCGCCGGGGCCGGGGCCCGGCCCCGACCGGCCGGACGGGCTACCCTCGTGGGCGTGACCGGCAACGAAGCAGCACAGACCCGTACCGAGACCGACTCCCTGGGGTCGCGTGACGTCCCAGCGGACGCGTACTGGGGCATCAACACCCTCCGCGCCCTCGAGAACTTCCCCATCACCTCGGTGCCGATCGCGGTCTACCCGGACCTCATCGAGGCCCTCGCGACCGTCAAGCAGGCGGCCGCCCGGGCGAACAAGGCGATCGGGGTGCTCGACGCCGAGCGTGCCGACGCCATCGACCGTGCCGCGCAGGAGGTCCGCGACGGTTCGCTCCGGGACCAGTTCGTCGTCGACATCGTGCAGGGCGGTGCCGGTACCTCGACGAACATGAACACGAACGAGGTGCTCGCGAACCGCGCCCTCGAGCTCCTCGGCCGCGAGAAGGGCGACTACGGGTACCTGCACCCGATCGACCACGTCAACCGCAGCCAGTCGACGAACGACACGTACCCGACGAGCATCAAGCTCGCGATGATCCTCGGCGTGCGGCGGCTCGTGTCGCAGCTCGAGGCGTTGTCCGACGCCTTCGCGGAGCGCGGGCACGCCTTCCAGGACGTGCTGAAGATCGGGCGCACCCAGCTGCAGGACGCGGTGCCGATGACCCTCGGGCAGGAGTTCACCGGCTTCTCGCACACCATCCAGGAGGACGTCCTCCTGCTCAAGACGGTCATGCCGCTGCTCGCCGAGACGAACCTCGGCGCGACGGCGATCGGCACGGGCATCACGGCCGACCCCCAGTACCGCGACGAGGTCCGCCGCCAGCTGCAGGTCGCGTCCGGGCTCGACATCGTGACGGCCCCGGACCTCATCGAGGCGACGAGCGACGCCGGCGCGTTCATGACCCTCTCCGGCACCGTGAAGCGGAGCGCGGCGAAGCTCTCGAAGATCTGCAACGACCTGCGGCTGCTGGCCTCGGGTCCGCAGGCCGGCCTGGGGGAGATCACGCTCCCGGCGCGGCAGGCAGGGTCCTCGATCATGCCGGGCAAGGTGAACCCGGTCATCCCCGAGGTCGTGAACCAGATCGCGTTCGCGGTCGTGGGGGCGGACACCACGGTCACGATGGCAGCCGAGGGCGGGCAGCTGCAGCTCAACGCGTTCGAGCCGATCATCGCCCACTCGATCCTGCAGTCGCTGCAGTGGATGGCGAGCGGGTGCGCGACGCTCCGGGTGAACTGCGTGGCCGGGATCGAGGCGAACGAGGCGAAGCTCGCGGCCCAGGTCGACACGAACGTCGGCGTCGTCACCGCGCTCACGCCGTACATCGGGTACGCGGCCGCGGCGTCGATCGCGCACACGGCGTTGACGACCTCGACGCCCATCTCGACGCTCGTGACCGCGGCGGGGCTCATGGAGGAGGACCAGGTCCAGCGCGTCCTGAGCCCGGCGCGGCTGTCGGGCATCGAGCTGGCCACGGGGGCGATCCCGGTCGTCACCGAGGAGATGCTCGACCGGGCGGCGCGCGAGCGCTGACGCGCGGCGCGGCGCCGCGCCGCGCCGCGCCTCCGCAGTGTGCGAGGTTCCGCGCACGGTGCGGGGCAATCGCGCTCCCACACCGGTCGGAACCTCGCACACTGCGATCGCGGGCTCGCACCGTGCGAGCAGCGTTCACCCGGCGCCTACGGCATCGGCGGCTCGCCGACCCGCACCTGCCGGGACAGGTCCCGCAGGTGTTCCGCCGCCTCGGCACGGGCGGGATCGGCGTCGTCCTCGGCCGCCCGCTGCGCCGCGATCGTCCGGACGTGGTGTGCGGCGGCGATGTCGGCGTCCCGCCACCGGGCGAGCGTGAAGTTCCGCGTGACGTCGCGCAGCGGCAGCCGGATGGACTCGTCGGCCTCGATCCCGGCGAGGAGCTGGCGCATCCGGATCACCTCGGAGTCGAGCTCACCGCCCACCACGAGGACGAAGTTCGAGATGTACAGGTACACGAGCAGCAGGATCGCGCCACCGAGCCACCCGTAGGCCTTGTTGCCGCCGCCGATCGTCTCGACGTAGAGCGAGAACCCGAGCGTCGCCAGCGCCCACGTCACGATGGCGAACCCGGCACCGGCGGACACCCACCGCAGCTGCGGCGTCTTCACGTTCGGCGTCGCGTAGTACAGCACCGCGACCATCACGACGAGGTCGGCGGCGAGGATCGGCCACTTCACCACGTTCCAGAGGTCGTCGATCCACGGCGCCCACCCGAAGGACCGGATGACCGCGGCGGAGATCGTCGGGGTGCCGAGCAGGATCACGATCGCGATCGCACCGCCGGCCATCACGAGCAGCGTGACGAGGAGCATCATGCTGCGGAACTTCCAGATGCGACGCCCCTCCTCGACCTCGTAGGCGGTGTTCATCGCCCGGCCGAACGCCGTCGCGTACCCGGAGAGCGACCACAGCGTCAGCACGACGCCGATCGCGAAGCCGAGCCACGGGTTGTCCAGGGTGAGGAGCTGCCGGAGCGGACCCTCGAGGTGCGACGCCGTCTCGGGGCGGACGATGAACCCGAGGATCCCGATGATGTCCTCGAGGCTGTCGCCCTGCCGGTCCACGATCGACAGGGCCGACACCACGGTCAGCGTCGTCGGGAACACCGTGAGCAGCGCGAAGAACGTCAGCGACGCCGCCGCGTCGACGACGCGGTGCCGGATGACCGAGTGGTAGGTGCGCCGGACCACGGCGCGGACTCCCGTCCGCTGGAGGTCGCGCGATGCGCTGTCCGGCATGCGTTGTACGGTACCCGACACCTGCGGGCCAGGAGGCGCGGTGGCAGCCCGCACCGCGCCTCCCGTCCGGCCGACGGTCGCGTCCGGCGGCCGCTCCGCTCGTCAGTTCGCGTGCGGGTGCCGTGCGTCGTACCGGCGGAAGGACGGCACCGCGCGGAGGAGCAGCGCGACCAGGCCGATGATCAGCACGCCGCCGATGATCGGCGGGTACGCGATGCCGGCGGCGACCACCAGCCCCGCGTAGAGGTCGCCCAGCCGCGGTCCACCGGTGACGACGACGATGAAGATGCCCTGCAGGCGTCCGCGCATGCCGTCCGGGGAGGCGGCCTGCAGGATCGTGTTCCGGAACACCGAGCTGACGTTGTCGGCGCCGCCGGCCGCCGCGAGGAAGAGCGCCGCGAGGCCGAGCGCGGGCAGGATGCCGGTGCTGAACGCGTCGCCCTCGCGGCCGCCGAGCGCGTGGGCGCAGGCGATGACCACGCCGAACGCCGCGATGGCGCCACCGTAAGCGGTGATCGCCCAGCCGACCGCCTCGCCCTGGCGGCGGACGTGTCCGAGCGGACCGGAGAAGACGCTCGAGAGCAGGGCTCCGATCGCGTACGCCGCGGTGAGGGTGCCGACGGTGATCGACCCGCCGCCGATCACGAGCGCACCGATCGCGGGGAAGAGCACGCGGGGCTGCCCGAACGTCATCGCGACGATGTCGAGCACGAACGTCATGGTGATGTTCCGCGACCGTCGGAGGAACCGCGCCCCCTCGACGAGCGAGCTGAGCCCCGGACGGAGCGCGTCCCGGTCGGCGGCCATCCGCGGCAGGGTGAACACCCCGAGGAACGCGAACGTGAACAGGACCACGTCGATCGTGTACGTCGGGGCGAAGCCGACGGCCGCGATGAGCACGCCCGCGACCGCGGGACCCACCGTGACCTGGAACCCCGAGGCGATGCCGCCGAGGGCGCTCGCCGCCGGCAGCAGGTCCGTGCCCACGAGCCGGGGCACGATCGCGGAGCGGGACGCGTTGCTCACGGTCGCGGCGACGGCGTTGACCGTGGCGAGGACGTAGAGCAGGGCGACGCTGTGCAGTCCGAGCCAGGCGTGCGTGGCGATCAGGGCCACGGCGGCCCAGGCGATCACGGCGGACACGAGTGCGACGGTGCGCCGGTCGAACGCGTCGGCGAGCATCCCGCCGTAGAGGCCGGCGACGATCATCGGCAGGAGCGCGATCACGCCGACGAGGGCGACCGCGAAGGTCGAGCCGGTGATGTCGTAGACCTCGAGGCCGACGGCGACGGTGGTCATCTGCGTGCCGATGCCGGCGATGGCGGTGCCGAGCCAGAGCCGGGCGAACGCGGGGGAGCGGCGGAGCGGGGTGAGGTCGGCGAGGAGACGGCGTCGGCGCTCGCCGGTCGGTGTGGATGATGTCACGGTGGAACCATTCTGGGGGCTGCGGCGCCGTCCGTGGACGTGCGGGGCCATGTCCGCGCTCTCTGGTTGACTGGCGGGCATGACTGACCTGAACAGCAAGCCCGAGTTCGACGCCCCCGAGGGCCCCGCCCCCACCGAGCTCGTCATCACCGACATCGTCGAGGGCTCCGGCGACGTGGCCTCCGCCGGGTCGACCGTCAAGGTGCACTACGCCGGCGTCGAGTACGAGACCGGCGAGGAGTTCGACAGCTCGTGGAACCGCGGCGAACCGATCGACTTCCCGCTCGCCGCCCTGGTGCGCGGCTGGCAGGAGGGCATCCCCGGCATGAAGGTCGGCGGGCGCCGCAAGCTCGTCGTCCCGCCGGAGCTCGCCTACGGCCCCGCCGGCGGCGGCCACTTCCTGTCCGGCAAGACCCTGATCTTCGTCATCGACCTGCTCGGGGTCCGCTGATGCAGGTCGGCGCACCGACCATCGAGCTGAACGACGGACACCGGTTCCCGGAGCTCGGCCTCGGCACCTACGGGCTGAACGGCGACGAGGGCGCGGCGGCCGTCGGGACGGCGATCGCGGGCGGCTACCGGCTGCTCGACACCGCGCTCAACTACGGCAACGAGGACGCCGTCGGCAAGGCCGTCCGCGAGTCGGAGGTGGCGCGCGAGGACCTCGTCGTCACGTCGAAGCTCCCCGGCCGCCACCACGGCTACGACGAGGCGCACCGCTCGATCGACGAGACCCTCGGCAACCTGGGCCTCGACTCGGTCGACCTGTACCTCATCCACTGGCCGAACCCGTCCGTGGACAAGTTCGTCGACACCTGGAAGGCCTTCGTCGACCTCCGCGACAGCGGCAAGGTCCGCTCGATCGGCGTCTCGAACTTCACCCCGGAGCACCTGCGTCGCATCGTGGACGCCACGGGTGTCGCCCCGGCCGTGAACCAGGTCGAGCTGCACCCGTACTTCCCGCAGGGCGAACTGCGGAAGGTGCACCAGGAGCTCGGCATCGTCACCGAGAGCTGGAGCCCCCTCGCGAAGCGGTCGGAACTCCTCACGGAGCAGCCGATCGTCGACGCCGCCGCCGCGCACGGGGTCACCCCCGGGCAGGTCGTGCTCCGCTGGCACGTCCAGATCGGTGCCGTCCCGGTGCCGAAGTCCGGCGACGCGGCCCGGCAGCGCGAGAACCTCGACGTCTTCGGCTTCGAGCTGACCGACGCCGAGGTCGCGGCGATCTCCGGCCTCGAGCGCGGACGCCTCTGGGACGGCGACCCGGACACGCACGAAGAGATGTAGGAAGCCTCACTTCGGGATGGGGGGACTACACTGGGTTCCCCTGTCCCGAAGGGTTGTGTGTGTCAGAACCGACCGAGATCGACCGCGAGCGCGGCTACGTGGACGGCCTGTTCGGCCGTCTCGACGAGCTGACCGCCGAGGCCGAGCAGCGTCTCGCCGAAACCCGTCGTCAAGCGGTCGGCGGGAACCACCAGAGCCGCAGTGAGCGCGATGCGTACGCCCGGCTCTACGAGGACACCATCGCGACGCTCGAGCGCGTCGGCGACCGCCTGGTCTTCGGGCGGCTCGAGGTGTCCGAGCCGGACAACGACGAGGACTCGTTCCGCTACATCGGTCGCGTGGGCCTTCGGGACCGCGACCACCGACCGCTCCTGCTCGACTGGCGCGTCCCCGGTGCCAGCGCCTTCTACCAGGCGACCGCCGCGCACCCGATGGGCATGCGCGCCCGCCGGCACCTGACCCTCGACGGCCGCAGCGTCGTCGGCATCGAGGACGAGGTCTTCGACGCCACGCTCTACGACGACGAGCGCACGCACCTGCAGGGCGAGGGCGCGCTCCTCGCCGCGGTCACCGCCGAGCGCACCGGCCGGATGACGGACATCGTCGCGACGATCCAGGGCGAGCAGGACCGGATCATCCGCTCCCCGCTCGAGGGCGTCCTCATCGTCCAGGGCGGCCCCGGCACGGGCAAGACCGCCGTGGCCCTGCACCGTGCGGCCTACCTGCTGTACTCGTACCGCGAGCGGCTCCGGGGGTCCGGCGTGCTCATGGTCGGCCCGTCGCCGGCGTTCCTGACCTACATCGAGCAGGTGCTCCCGTCGCTCGGCGAGACCGGCGTGGTGATGGCCTCGCTCGGCTCGCTCTACCCGGGCGTGCACGCGACGAAGCACGACCAGCGCGACGTCGCCGCGGTGAAGGGCTCGGCCGAGATGGCGCAGCTGCTCCGTCGCGCGGTGCGGTCCCGCCAGGTCGTCCCGACCGAGTCGGTCACGCTCGACGTCGAGGGGGAGCGGCTCGTCGTGCCGCCCGAGCTCGTCGCCGACGCCATGAAGCGTGCGCAGGACCGCGGGAAGCCCCACAACGCCGCCCGCGTCACGTTCAACAAGACCGCGCTCGACGCCATGACGCGGTTGCTCGCCGAGCAGCTCCGCCAGCGCGGGACCACCGTCGACGAGGCGGACGAGAAGGTCCTGCGCGAGGACATCCGGTCGTCGTACGACGCCCGCGTGCTCCTCAACACCGCGTGGCTCCCGCTGCCGCCGGAGAAGCTCCTCGAGGACCTGTACGCCCGGCCGAACTGGCTCGCCTCGCTCACCCCCCACTGGACCCCGGAGCGCCGGGCCCTGCTGCTGCGTGAGCGGGGAGCCGCGTTCACGGTCGAGGACGTCCCGCTCCTCGACGAGGCCGCGGAGCTCCTCGGCCCGTTCGACCCCACCGGCGGTGCCGCCAAGCGCGCGGCGAAGGCCAGCCGCAACCGCGACATCGAGAACGCCCGCCAGGCCATCGAGAACATGGGCGTCGAGGGCATCGTCACCGCCGAGCAGGTCGCCGGCTCCTTCGCCGAGGGCGGCGACCCCCGCTCCACCGCCGAGCGCGCCGCCGAGGACCGGGAGTGGACCTACGGCCACATCGTCGTCGACGAGGCGCAGGAGCTCTCCCCGATGCAGTGGCGGGTGCTCGCCCGCCGGAACCCGCTCCGCTCGTTCACCATCGTGGGGGACATGGCGCAGGGGTCCTCGCCCGGGGCCGCCCGCACGTGGGACGACGTCGTCGGCGCCCTCGCCCGCCGTCGTCGGGGCCGCGCGCCCCAGGTGCCGATCGAGCACCGCGTCGAGGAACTCACGGTGAACTACCGCACGCCGCGCTCGATCGTCGAGGCCGCCGGGGCCTTCGCGGACGCCGCCGGCCTCGCGGTGACCCGGACCGAGGCCGTGCGCGACGGCGACCCCGTGGTGCGCGTCACGTCCAGCCGGGCCGAGGTGCTCGACACGGTCGCCGCGATCGTCGGCAGCGAGCGGGAGCACATCGGCGCCGGCACGATCGGCGTCATCGTGCCCGAGGCCGACGTGGACGCGGTCCGCGAGCGGTTGGCCCGGACCGAGGTGGACGTCCGGTCGCTCGGGTCGCCCCGGCCGGGATCCGTCACGGTGCTCACGGGCGCCGATGCGAAGGGGCTCGAGTTCGACGGCGTGCTGCTGGTCGACCCGGAGCGGGTCGGTGCGGACGCGGCGCGTGCGGCTGCCGCCGTGTACGTCGCCATGACGCGCCCGACGCGCCGCCTGACCGTCGTCGACGTCGCCTGAGCGCGGCGCGCGTCACTTCGTGAGCGCGGCGCGCGTCACTTCGTGAGCGCGGCGCGCATCACTTCGTGAGCAGGAATGGTCGGGTGCGCGCGGGCGACCCGACCGTTTCTGCTCACGAAGCGGGCGCACGAGCGCGCGGGCGCACGGGAGGCGCGGCGCACGTCCGTCAGGTCGGGGTGCCCTCGGCCCGCACGCGCGTCACCAGCGCCGCCCACGGGCCGTCGAGGCGGGTGCCGGGGATCGTGACCGTCGTCCGTTCGACCGTGATCGTCCACGTGAAGTCGTCGCGGACACCCGGCGCAGGGGCACTCGGGGCGTCGCGGGGCAGGGCACCGACGAGCGCCGACCACCCGCCCGGGTCGTCGCAGGCATCGGTGTCGACGCGCCAACCCCTGGTGGTGCCGGCGATGCCCCCACTGCGGCGGACGTCGATGTGCATGCCCCCGACGGTACGCCGGCAGCCCGGCTCAGTCGAGCACGCCGACCGTGCGCCAGGCGTCCTGCACCGCGGTGTGCTGCGCCGACCCGTCCCCGAAGCGCGTGCGGGCGGCGTCGACGGTGACGGTGGCGAACCCGGCGAAGTCGATCGAGGCGGTGACGGCGTCGGACGTGAGGGCGTCCCACCAGACGGCTCCGGCGCCTTCCCACGCGTTGCCGCCGATCGCCGTGGCGGCCAGGTAGAAGGCGTGGTTCGGGATGCCGGAGTTCGTGTGCACGCCGCCGGAGTCCTCGGTGGTGTCGACGTACCCGGCCATCGTCGCGGGCTGCGGGTCCTTGCCGAGCGCCGGGTCAGCGTAGGCGGTGCCGGGGGCCTGCATCGACCGCAGTGCGACGCCGTGCACGGCCGGCGTGAAGAGCCCCTCGCCGATGAGCCACGACGCCTGGTCGGCGCTCTGGCGTCGGGCGTACTGGGCGACGAGCGAGCCGAAGACGTCGCTGATCGACTCGTTCAGCGCCCCGGACTGCCCCTCGTACGTGAGGTCGGCGGTGTACTGGGTCACGCCGTGCGCGAGTTCGTGGCCGATGACGTCGACCGCGATCGTGAAGCGGTTGAAGACCTCGCCGTCGCCGTCGCCGAACACCATCCGGCTGCCGTCCCAGTAGGCGTTGTCGTAGTCCTGCCCGTAGTGCACCGTGGCGTCGAGGGGGAGGCCTGCGCCGTCGATCGACACCCGGCCGAAGACCTCGAGCCAGAAGGCGTGGGTGTCGCCGAGGCCCGTGTAGGCCTCGTCCACCGCGGGGTCGCCGGAGTCCGGGTCGCCCTCGCGCCGGACCGGGGTGCCCGGGAGCGTGGTGCTGCCGTGCGCGTCGGAGATGGTCCGCTGCGGCGACCGGTCGACCGCGCCGCTCACGCCCTGCGGACGGATCCGGTGCTCGTGCTTCGGACGCTGGACGGTGTCGAGCGACGCCAGCGCCGTCCGTGCCGCCGAGGCCGCGCGTGGGAAGCCCTGGGCGTCGGCAACGGCGCGGAGCAGGTAGGGCGGGACGACGGATCGGATGCGGTCGGTCGGGGTCATGGCGTCATGCAACCACCGGGCACCGACACCGCGGTCAGTCCTGCTTGCGGTTGTCCACGAGCCCGAGGGCGTACGACTCCCACCACTGTCCGGCGGCCGGCCCGCCGTTGCAGGTGCCGTCGCTCAGCCCCGGCGTCTTCACCCACAGCAGCGCGTCGAGCCGGGTGGAACCGCGGGTGACGTGCGGGGCCTGGCCGAGGCCGGCGCCGTCCGGGTTGCACCACGTGCCGCGCCAGCCCTGACCGTTGCGCGAGACGTCGATGACGAAGTGCGGGTCGCCGCCGATCGCGTCCGCGAGCCGATCGGCGTAGGCGCGTTCCTGGTCGACCCGGTAGAAGTTCGAGACGTTCGTGAAGAAGCCCTGCACCCGGTCGACCCCGGCCTCGCGCAGCCACTTCGCCATCGTCGCCGTCGGCACGCGGTTCTCGTTCCCGCCGTCGAGGTACACGGTGAGGCCGTGGCCGCTGAGCTCGTCGACGGCCTTGCGGATCAGGGGCAGGCGGTCCTGCTCGAGGCGCTTGCACACCTGGATCTGGGCGATGGCGTCCGGCTCGACGAGCACGACGGCCCGGGAACCCGCCATGGCCCGCACCGCCGACCGGACCCACGGCAGGTACTCGTCCGCGGCGGTCCCGCCCTTGGAGTAGCTGCCGCAGTCGCGGTCCGGGACGTTGTAGAGGACGAACACCGGTGTCTTCTGCTGCCGCTCGGCGCTGCGGACGACGTCCCGGATGGTCTGACGCGTCTCGGACACCGAGGTGTTCGTCAGCCAGGTGGCGATCGGCTCGTCCGCGATGACGGCGATCTTCCGGGCCGTGGTGTCGTCGCCGTCGGCACGGGCCTCGGACTCCCGCTTGCCGGGTTGGTTCTCGGCCTCGGGCTGCTCCGCGAGGCCGCCGGGGAACGCCTCGGACGCCGTCTTCCGCTCGGCGACCTGCCTGCCGGTGGGCTCGGTGCCGCGGGGGAGCACCAGCACGAGCGTCACGACGAGCGCGGCGACGACGACCGCGGCAAGCCCGATCCACGTCCACTGACGACGGCCGGGGCTGCGGCGTGCACGGGTTCCCTCGAGACTCGGCATGCGCCCATGCTCGCAGGTGCGCCCCCGGCGTGCCCAGGCCCGGCCCGTCCCGCCGGGCGTTCACCCAGCGTCGCCGCCGGTTCTTGCCAGGACCGTGTCCCAGACTAGCCGGATGTTCCGGAAGCTCCTCCTCCTCGCCCTGACCGCGGCGTACGCCTGGGTGATCTGGCGGATGACGCTGACCCCGCAGGTCTTCTCGGCGGCGCAGAACTCCCTCGTCCTGCACGCGATCGCCTGGGTGCAGCAGCTCCCGCACGGCACGTGGTTCAGCTACGACCGCGTGGAGTTCCTCGCCAACATCGCGATGTTCGTGCCCGTGGGGATGCTCGCCGCGCTCTGGCTCCCGCGCCGGTGGTGGATCCTCGGTGCGGTCGTCGCGGTCGTGCTCTCCACCGGCATCGAGTTCGCGCAGGCGACCTACCTGCCCTACCGCGTGGCCGATCCGCGCGACGTCCTGTCGAACGGCCTCGGCGGCCTGCTCGGCGCGACGCTCGTCGGCCTCGTCCGCAGTCTCTTGCCGGCACCGCGTCGACGTCGGCTGCGCGCCAGGACCGTCTAGCGATCTGGTAGTCTTGCGCGGTTGCCGTCGAACGGCCGCGGACAAAGAGCGCTCGTGCATCAGGCACGGGCACCGCGCAACGGACTGAAAGGGGATCTACGCATGGCACTTGACGCGAAGGTCAAGCAGGAGATCATCGAAGAGTACGCGACCCACCCGGGCGACACCGGTTCCCCCGAGGTCCAGGTCGCCGTTCTGACGCGTCGTATCAACGACCTGAACGAGCACCTCAAGGAGCACAAGCACGACCACCACTCGCGTCGTGGTCTGCTGCTCATGGTCGGTCAGCGTCGCCGTCTCCTCGGTTACCTCTCCGACGTCGACATCGCCCGCTACCGTGCGCTCATCGAGCGTCTCGGCCTGCGTCGCTAGTCGACCGACCCACGGCTTGACCGAACGCCCCGGCCCTCACACGAGGACCGGGGCGTTCTCCGTTCCCCCGGGAATGGTTGCGGGGGACGTGCGGTTGGGTACGATGTTCATGCAAACGCATCGAAAGTCGGGACTCACCATGACCACCATCGCCGTCGTCTCCGCCGGGCTCTCCGAGCCCAGCTCCACCCGCCTGCTCGCCGACCGCCTGGGCGAGGCCACGATCGCGGCGCTCGCCGCACCGAGCCCGTCCGGCCTGCCAGGAGGCGCGGCGCACGTCCTGCACGTCGACCTGCGTCCGCTGGCGCACGAGATCACCGACGCGATGCTCACCGGGTTCGCCGCACCGGCGCTGTCCGCCGCGATGGCGACGGTCGTCGAGGCCGACGCCGTGGTGTTCGTCACGCCGATCTTCACCGCCGGCGTGAGCGGTCTGGCGAAGTCGTTCCTCGACGTGCTCGACAAGGACTCGCTCGCCGACATGCCGGTCCTGCTCGGAGCCACCGGCGGCACCGCACGGCACTCGCTCGCGATCGAGCACGCGCTGCGTCCGGTGTTCGCGTACCTCCGCGCCGCGGTCGTCCCCACCGGTGTGTTCGCCGCCACCGACGACTGGGGGAGCGAGGGCGACTCGGCCGCACTGGACGGTCGCATCCGCCGGGCCGGGGAAGACCTTGCCTGGGCGATCCGCGCCTCCCGTCGGACCCCGCAGGAAGCCGACGCGCTCCCCGAGACGGCGGACTTCGCGTCCCTGCTCGGTGGGCTCGGCCACTCGGCCGTGCGCTCTTAGGCCGGCCACAGGGGTCGTCGGGCGGGGGTGCAGCCCCTGCCCGGCCCGCTCACCGGTCGGCTCGGGAACCTCGTCGTGACGACCGATCGTGACGACGAGGAGGACCGATGGACACCAGGGGCAACGGCCGGCGACCCGGCTGGACGACGAGTGCGCTCGTCAGCGTGGGCGGGCTCGTGGTCGCGGCCCTGACCGGGGCCGGGGTGTGGTTCGGGCACGAGCAGGCCACGACGGGCTCGGCCGACTCGTCGACGAGTGACGCCGGGACCTCGTCCGACGCCGGGACCGCGACCGACTCCGGGACCTCGTCCGACACGGGGAGCTCGACCGACTCCGGGACCTCGTCCGACCAGGGCGTGAGCCAGGGCACGACCGGTGGCTCCGGCTCCTCGGACGCGACCACGACGGGATCGTGACCGTGCGTGCCGCAGCCGAGTGGGACCTCTGGACCACCACCGCCCGCGTCGTCCTCGACCACCGAGACCGCCGCCACCTCGCCGCCGCACGGGCATGCGTCGTCGAGGTCACCGCCGCCGTCGACGCGGCGTGCAGCCGCTTCCGCAGCGACTCCGAGCTCGTCGCCCGCGCCGCCGACCTGGTCCGCGGCGCCGAGGTCTCCCCGCTCCTCGCCGCACTCGTGCACCACGCGCTCGACGCCGCACGCGCCTCCGACGGCGACGTCGACCCGACCCTCGGCGCCCGCATGGCGTCGCTGGGCTACGACGCCGCGTTCGCCGACGCCCCACCCGTGCCGACGCCCGAGGCCGTGGCCCGAGCGCTCGACGGTCGCCCGGCGTGGCAGCGGGTCCTGCTGTCCGGCACCTTCCTGCGTGTGCCCGAGGGCGTCACGCTCGACCTCGGAGCCACCGCCAAGGCCGCCGCTGCCGACATGGCCGCGGCGAGCATCACCGCCCGCCTCGGCATCGGCGCGCTCGTCTCGCTCGGCGGGGACGTGGCGACGGCCGGGCCCGACCCGTCCGGCGGCTGGCAGGTCCGGGTGCAGGACCTCGACGACGACCCCGCCGACCAGGTGCGGATCGCTTCCGGCTGGTCCGTCGCGACCTCGAGCACCCGGAAGCGGCGGTGGGAGCAGGACGGCCACGCCCGGCACCACATCCTCGACCCGCGGTGGGGGCTGCCGGCCGAGCCGGTCTGGCGCTCGGTGACCGTGGTCGCGCCGTCGTGCGTCACCGCGAACACGATGACGACCGCCGCGGTCGTCCGCGGACACGGTGCCACCGAGATGCTCCGGCGGAGCGGCCGCGCGGCACGCCTGGTCGCTGCGGACGGCACCGTCGTCCGGATCGGGGGCTGGCCCGCCGACGACGGCTGATCAGTACCAGTGCGGGTTGACGCTCATCTCGTGGTTCCACGCCCCGCACGGCGAGCCGTAGGCGTCGTGGATGTAGGCGAGGCCCCAGTTGATCTGGGTCGCCGCGTTCGTCCGCCAGTCCGCGCCGGCGACGGACATCTTCTCCGCCGGGAGCGACTGGGGGATGCCGTACGCACCGCTCGAGACGTTCAGGGCGTTCGCGCGCCAGCCGGACTCCTGCGTCCACAGGGACACCAGGCACGAGAACTGGTCCGACCCCCACCCGTACGACCCGATGGCGCTGCGGGCGTAGGCCTGGGCACCCGCCGGATCGACCACGACGCCGCCCGTGCTCGGGTAGGACGAACCGCCGCCGCTCGTCGACGGCACGGCGGAGCTCGGTGCCGCCTCGGCTGCTGCTGCCGCGGCCGCCTCCTCGCGCTTCCGCTGCTGTTCGGCCTTCTGCGCCGCGACCTGCACGCCGAGCTGGTAGCGCTGCTCGGTCTTCGCGGTGGTGTCCTTGAGCGACGCCAGCTGGGCGTACAGCTCGTCGCTGTGCTGCTGCGTGTCGTCGACCGCGGCGTCCGCGGCGGCCTCGGCGTCCTTCGCCGCACTCGCCTTCGTCTCGGCGGCGTCGGCCAGGTCGGCGCGTTCGTCCTCGGCACGGGTGGCCTGGTCGTGCAGCGAGGACGCGGTCCTCGCGGCGACCGAGGCGTCGTCCATCACGCCGGCCCACGTCGACGACAGCTGGTCGAGCGCGCCGAGCTGGTACAGCAGCTGGGAGGGGTCCTTCGCCGTCGCGATGCGCGTGGTCATCTGGCTCGAGCTGCCGTCGCGGTAGAGGTTCGCGGCGAGCTGGCCGGCGCGCTGTTGGGCGCGGTCCGCGGTCTTCGCCGCCTGGTCCGCCTGGGTCTGGAGGCTCGTGGAGGCCTGGGTGGCCGACGCCAGTGCCGCCTCGGCCGCGTCCGCACGCTGGGACGCCACGAGCGCGGCCTGCGACTTCACGGCTGCGGCCTGCTGGGCGGACTCCAGTGCCGCCTGGACCCTGGCGACCTCGGCCTTCTTGGTCTGCTCGTTGCCCTTCGCGTGCTCGACGTCCTGCCAGCTCGGGTACTCCGTCGCGTTCGCCGGGACAGCGGTGACGACGGGGGCGACGAGCGCGCCGACGACCACTGCGGCCGCGACGAACCAGCCCCGGGAGGGGGTGAGGCGCATGGCAGCAGGCTAGCGAGGACACTCCGGTTCGCCGTGAGCCTCGCCGCCGAATCCCTGAGGACTGGTAAAGTCCATCACGTCCAGGGACCGTTTCCCCGGGCGTTACGACAAACACTGCGCAGGCCGGGCACGGAGCTGGTCATCGGTGGTGGCTCGCGGGCCGGACGGTTTCCCGAGTGCTTCTACTGCTGGCCAGACATGCGTCCCGATCCCTTCGGCGCGCACGCACCATCGGGTGCCGTGGCCCCAGCCTGCCGAACACATCAAGGAGGCACCCTTTTGGAGGGTCCCGAGATCAAGTTCGCCGAGGCCGTTCTCGACAACGGCAAGTACGGCAAGCGCACCGTCCGGTTCGAGACCGGTCGGCTCGCACAGCAGGCGCAGGGCGCGGTCGCCGCGTACCTCGACGAGGACACCATGCTCCTCTCGGCCACCAGCGCCGGCAAGCACCCGCGTGAAGGGTTCGACTTCTTCCCGCTGACCGTCGACGTCGAGGAGCGCTCGTACGCCGCCGGCAAGATCCCCGGTTCGTTCTTCCGTCGTGAAGGCCGTCCCAGCACCGAGGCGATCCTCGTCTGCCGCCTCATCGACCGGCCGCTGCGCCCGTCGTTCGTCGACGGCCTCCGCAACGAGGTCCAGATCGTCATCACCGTCCTGAGCATCGCTCCGGACGAGTTCTACGACGCGCTCGCGATCAACGCGGCGTCCGCGTCGACGCAGATCTCCGGTCTGCCGTTCTCCGGCCCGATCGCCGGTGTGCGCCTCGCGCTCATCGGTGACCAGTGGGTCGCGTTCCCGAAGGCGTCGCAGCTCGCCGAGGCCGTCTTCGACCTCACCGTCGCGGGACGTGTCGTCACGGACGAGGCCGGCAACGAGGACGTCGCCATCATGATGGTCGAGGCCGAGGCCACCGAGCACAGCTGGGACCTCATCCAGGGCGGCGCGACCAAGCCCGACGAGGCCGTCGTCGCGCAGGGGCTCGAGGCGGCGAAGCCGTTCCTCAAGCAGCTCGTCGAGGCGCAGGCGAAGATGGCCGCCCAGTCGGCCAAGGAGATCCAGGACTACCCGGTCTTCCCGCCGTACGCCCCCGAGGTCTACGACGCGGTCGAGGCCATCGCGCTGTCCGAGCTCGGCGACGTCTACAAGATCGCCGGCAAGCTCGAGCGTCAGGACGCCGACGACGCCCTGAAGGCCCGCGTCAAGGAGGCCATCGCCGCCAAGGTGACGGCCGGCGAGCTCCCCGAGAGCGCCAACGGCCAGGTCAGCGGTGCCTACAAGTCGGTCACGAAGAAGGTCGTCCGCGGCCGGATCCTGACCGAGCAGGTCCGCATGGACGGTCGCGGCCTCGCCGACATCCGTCCGCTCGACGCCGAGGTCGCCGTGATCCCGCGCGTCCACGGTTCGGCGATCTTCCAGCGCGGCGAGACCCAGATCCTGGGCGTCACCACGCTGAACATGCTCAAGATGGAGCAGCAGATCGACTCGCTGTCGCCCGTCACGAAGAAGCGCTACCTGCACCACTACAACTTCCCGCCGTACTCGACGGGTGAGACCGGTCGTGTCGGTTCGCCGAAGCGTCGCGAGATCGGGCACGGCTTCCTCGCCGAGCGCGCCCTCGTGCCGGTGCTGCCGTCGCGCGAGGAGTTCCCCTACGCCATCCGTCAGGTGTCCGAGGCCCTCGGCTCCAACGGTTCGACGTCGATGGGTTCCGTCTGCGCCTCGACCCTGTCGCTCCTCAACGCCGGTGTGCCCCTCAAGGCCCCGGTCGCGGGCATCGCGATGGGCCTCGTCTCCGACACCGTCGACGGCCAGACCCGCTACGCGGCGCTGACCGACATCCTCGGTGCCGAAGACGCGCTCGGCGACATGGACTTCAAGGTCGCCGGTACCTCGGACTTCGTCACGGCCATCCAGCTGGACACGAAGCTCGACGGCATCCCCTCGTCCGTCCTCGACGCCGCGCTCAAGCAGGCCAAGGAGGCCCGCTCGGCCATCCTCGGCGTGCTGAACGAGGCGATCGACGCCCCCGACGAGATGGCGGACACCGCTCCTCGTGTCATCTCGGTGCAGATCCCCGTCGACAAGATCGGCGAGCTGATCGGCCCGAAGGGCAAGACGATCAACGGCATCCAGGACGAGACCGGCGCCGACATCTCGATCGAGGACGACGGCACCGTGTACATCGGCGCCGTCGACGGTCCGTCGGCCGAGGCCGCTCGCGCCCAGGTCAACGCGATCGCGAACCCGACGAACCCGGAGATCGGGGACCAGTTCCTCGGCACGGTCGTCAAGATCGCCACGTTCGGTGCGTTCGTGTCGCTGCTCCCGGGCCGCGACGGTCTGCTCCACGTCTCCGAGGTGCGCAAGCTCGCCGGCGGCAAGCGTGTGGAGAACGTCGAGGACGTCCTCGGCGTCGGCCAGAAGATCCTGGTCGAGGTCACCAAGGTGGACGACCGCGGCAAGCTGTCGCTCGCGCCGGTCGTCGCCGACGAGGTGGACACCGAGGGCGGCAAGGGACACGAGTCCCACGCCGAGGCCCCGGCCGAGGGCTGATCCCTCCCGCGTCCTGACGCACGAACGGCCGCCGTCCCTTCCGGGGCGGCGGCCGTTCGCCGTTGCGGGACTACGCGGCGGGGGTCTCCTGGGTGCCGACGAGCTGCGCGCGGCCGAGCAGGTGCTCGCGGAGCACGAAGCCGACCACCGCGGGCGTCGCGTCCGCGGGCGCCTCGAGGACGGGCACGTCGAGCGCGCTCAGCGTGAAGAAGTACCGGTGCGGACCGTGCCCGGCGGGCGGTGCCGCGCCGAGGAACGTGTCCGTCCCGAACTCGTTGCGGCGGCGCAGCGCCTCGGCTGGGAGCAGCGCGTCGTCGGTCCCGGCACCGGCCGGTAGCGAGGTCGCCGACGCCGGGACGTCCGTGAGGCTCCAGTGCCAGAACCCGGACCCCGTCGGGGCATCGGGGTCGTACACCGTGAGCACGAAGCTCTGCGTGCCCTCCGGAGCGCCGGACCACTCGAGCGCGGGGGAGCGGTCCTCGCCGCCGACGTCGGTGCCGCGGGCGGACGTCGGGAGCGCGCCGCCGTCGATGAAGTCGGGGCTGGTCAGGGTGAAGGACGGGACCTCGGGGAGGTTCCAGTTGGGGTCGTTGGCCATGTCCCCAGCCAACACCCGCGTGCTCGGATGTCGCTCGGTGCCCACCGGCGGACGGGAGGCGCGGTGCGGGGCCGACCCGTGCCTCCAGGCCGACAGACGGTCGCGTTCGTCGACGCGACGTGCGTCGTCAGGCGGCGAGCACGCGCTCGACGACGCGGCCGAGGGCCGCCGTCGCCGCGATCGCGTCACCGGCGTACGCGCCGGACATGGCGCCGTCGCGCGCGAGCATGAGCTCGTCCGCACCGTCGCCCGGCAGGGTGTGGCCGGACTCCTGCAGCAGGTCGGCCAGTCGCTCGGTGTACCAGTCGCGGTGCATCGCGACGACCTCGCGCACGGGGTCGCGCGGGTCGTGGTACTCGGCGGCGGCGTTGAGGAACGCGCAGCCGCGGAAGTCGGGGTCGTTGACCTCGTCGGCGAGGGCCGTGACCCAGGCCCGGACGGCTGCCTCGGGCGAGCCGGCATCGGCGATGAGCTGTTCCATCCGCTGTTGCACGCGCTCGTGCTGCGTCCGGATGTAGGCCAGGATCAGGTTGTCCTTCGACCCGTAGTGCTTGTAGAACGTCGCCTTCGTGACGCTCGCCTCGGAGATGAGACGGTCGACGCCGACGCCGTGGATGCCCTCTTCGTAGAAGAGCCGCGTGGCGGTCTCGAGGATCCGGACCTTCGCGCCGCCGGAACGGGGAGCCGGGGGGACGCTCGACCCGTCCGGCGACGCGAGGTTCGTGCTCGGGCCAGGGAGACGCTGGACGGTCGGTTGGGGGGAATCGACCGTCACAGCGTGGCTCTCCTTGGGCTCATCGGCTCCGCGGCGGAGCGGGGGGACTCGTGCCGCGCGAGGACTGATGTCCCGAGCCACCGGATCGGAATATAGGGGGGCTTCCGATCCGGTACGAGAACTGTACCACAAGGAGGACAGACAGACGAGTCTTTCTATCCTCCATATCTGTACCCCACTTCGAGTGACACCGTGAGCGGCTGTGGAAACTGGGCGGCGGGCGCTCCGGGGTCAGTAGGCTCGTCTGCGATGAACCACCCAGTGCCGTTGCCGCTCGAGGCCCCGGACACGTCGTTCCTGACGTCCGGGGGCGCCTTCGTCCGCCGAACCGTCCTCCCGTCCGGCGTGCGGGTCCTGACCGAGGCCATGCCCGGAGCGAGTTCGACGAGCCTCGGCTTCTGGGTCGGGGTCGGCTCCCGCGACGAACGCGACGGCCAGTACGGCTCGACGCACTTCCTCGAACACCTGTTGTTCAAGGGGACCCGGACCCGGTCGGCCCTCGACATCGCGATCTCGTTCGACTCCGTCGGTGGCGAGCACAACGCCGCCACCGCCAAGGAGTACACGTGCTACTACGCACGGGTCCGTGACGCCGACGTCCCGATGGCCGTCTCGGTCATCGGGGACATGGTCACCGGCTCCGTCCTCGACGACGCGGCGTTCGACATCGAGCGCGGGGTCATCCTCGAAGAGCTGGCGATGGCGGCGGACGACCCGGCCGACGTCGCCGGCGAGGCGTTCTTCGCCGCGGCCTTCGACGGGCACGCCCTCGGCCGGCCGATCGGCGGCACGCCGGAGAGCATCCGCGCCGTGCAGCGGGACGAGGTCCTCGCTCACTACCGCGAGCACTACGCGCCGAACGGCATCGTCGTCACCGCCGCCGGGGCGATCGACCACGACCGCTTCTGCGAGCTCGTCGAGGCCGTGTTCCAGGGCGCCCCGAACGCTGCTCCGCTGGCACGGCGCACGCCGCAGCCGGTGGCGGACCCGGCGATCCCCAAGCTCTCGGTCGTGCACCGTCCGACCGAACAGGTCTCGATGCTCCGCGGGTCGCAGGGCCTCGACCTCCGTGACGAACGGCGGCCGGTCCTCAGCGTGCTCAACGCCGTGCTCGGCGGTGGCATGAGCTCCCGACTCTTCCAAGAGGTGCGCGAGCGCCGCGGACTCGCCTACGCGGTGAGCTCCTTCGCGCCCGCCTACCTCGACAACGGTGCCTTCGGCGTCTACGCCGGGTGTGCCCCCGACAACGTCGCCGGGGTCGTCGAGATCGTCGACGCGGAGTTCCGCCGGATGGTCGACGACGGCATCACCAGCGACGAGCTCCGTCGCGCGAAGGGGCAGATCGAGGGGGCGCTCACGCTCTCGCTCGAGGACTCCGACGCCCGGATGACCCGACTCGGCCGGTCCGAGCTCGGCACGGGGGAGTTCACCGACCTGGCCACCGCCCTCGAGCGCGTGGACCGGGTCACCACCGACGACGTCCTCGACCTGGCCCGCGACCTCCTGACCCGGCCCACGATCACCTCGGTGGTCGGTGCGGTGCAGCAGGACGAGCTCGCGGCCGCGATCGGGATCGGCGGTTGAGCACCGACATGTCGCACTACCTCTACCTCGTCCGGCACGGCGAACACCAGGACGCCGAACACGGGCTGCGGGACGGCAAGCTGTCCGAGCGCGGCAAGCGGCAGGCGATGCTCGTCGCGGACCGTCTCGGCGGCGTGCCGTTCGACGGCGTCTACCACTCGCCGCTCGAAGCGCCGAGCGAGACCGCGTCGTTCCTGTCGCAGCGGCTCCCGGCGATCGAGCCCGAGCCGTCGACCCTGCTCTTCGACTGCATCCCGTCGGGTCCGACGCCGGACATGCCGCACGCCTACCAGGGGTGGTACGGCGGCATCACGGAAGAGGAGATCGTCGCCGGGCAGGCCCAGATGGGCGATGCGGTGGCGGAGTGGTTCACCCCTGCCCGCGAGGACCGGCACGACCTCCTCATCACGCACAACGCCGTCATCGGCTGGTTCGTGCGCGAGGCGTTCCAGGCGCCGGAGTGGCGCTGGATGGGGACGAACGTGGCGCACACGGCGTTGACGATCATCCGGATCCGCTCGGCCAAGCCGGCCGAGGTCGTCGCGCTCAACGACCTGGCGCACCTGCCCGTCGAGCTCAGGACGGGCCTGCCGGTCGGTCAGCCCGTCTGACGGGCCCTGCGCACCCGGAGTGCGGCGACCCGCGCTCGGAGCACCCGGTCCAGCCCGAACGGCCCACCGCCGAGCGCGACCAGCACCACCGCGAGGAGCAGGTACAGCACCTCGGGCAGGTACAGCAGGTCGCTGAACCAGGTCACTGCGTCCGCCGGCCCGAGCTGGTGGACCGCCACGGTCGTGAGCGCGACCGTGCTGATCACGGCGAGGACGGCCGCAGCCGCCCGCGTCACGAGGCCGACGGCGAGCAGCACGCCGAAGACGAGCTCGCAGCCCGCGACCACCGCGGCCGTGACGTCGGGCACCGGCGCGCCGATCGAGCGGATCGTCTCCGCCATCGCCGCGCGACCCGGAGCGGTCACGGTCTTGTTCCACCCGGACGCGGCGAAGAACAGCCCGAGCGCGACCCGGACGAGCGAGATCGAGAGGAACGGCAGGCGGGTCGGGGAGTCGAGGGCACGGAGGAGCAGGACCATGCCCTGCCGTTCGGAGCGGAGGCGCGGATCGCCTCAGCGCACCGGCTTGCGGTACCAGGCGGTCGCGTTCGGGTTGTCGTTGAACGCGGGTACCCGCTCGTAGCCCCGACCGCGGTACATCGCACCGGCGGCGACGAGGGAGTCGTTCGTGTCCAGCACGATCGCCGTCGCGCCGAGCTCGACACCGCTCGCCTCGAGCGCGTCCATGACCGCCGTCGCCACGCCGCGTCCACGTCCCTCCGGGGTCACGAAGACGTGCTTCACCTCGAACCGGACGTCGTCGCCGTCGTCGGGGAGCCGACGGAGGCCGCCGCACCCGACCGCGCGACCTCCGTCGTACGCGACGACGAAGGTGCCGACCGGCGGCGTGAACTCGGCCGCCGGGGTGCGCTTCCGCGAGTACGACCCCTGCGCGCTCGGGAACGTGGCCTCGCGCTCGTCGAGGTACGCGTCGAGCAGGGCGTCGACCTCGGGGATGTCTGCCGGCACGGTCCTGACCTCGAGCGTCATGCGTCGATCCTAGGATGGTGGACATGGTCACTCCCGTCGCCGTCGTCGGCGCCACCGGTCGTCTCGGGGGCCTCGTGGCCGCCGTGGTCGAGGAACTGCCCGACTTCGAGCTCGTCGCGAGCCTGTCCTCGAAGGACGGCGCGCACGAGGCCGGTCCCGACGTGTTCGGCGGCGCGGCGATCGTGGTGGACGTGACCGTCCCGGCGCTCAGCCCCGCGATCGTCGACAACGCCCTCGTGAGCGGCGCGAACGTGCTCGTCGGGACGTCCGGGTGGTCCGGCGACCGACTCGCGACACTCCGCGCGGGGCTGGAGTCGCGTCCGGAGCAGGGCGTCTTCGTGGTCCCGAACTTCTCGATCGGGTCCGTGCTCGGCACCCACCTGGCGACGATCGCCGCCCCCTGGTTCCCCTCGGTCGAGATCGTCGAGACGCACCACGCCGGCAAGATCGACTCCCCGTCGGGCACCGCCGTCCGCACGGCCGAGCTCATCGCCGACGCCCGGCGCGAGGTCGGTCCGGTCGACGCACCCCACGTCGACCAGCGCGCGCGGGGGCAGCAGGTCGCGAGCGTCCCGATCCACTCGCTCCGTCTGCCGGGCGTCACGGCCGTGCAGGACGTGGTGCTGAGCGGCCCCGGCGAGACCCTGACCATCCGGCACGACACGAACGACGATGTCGCCTACGTGGCTGGCATCCGTGCAGCCCTGTCCGCCGTGGGGTCGATGCGCGGCCTCACGGTCGGCCTCGGCAGCGTCCTCGGTATCGGCTGACCGTCGTGCGCCTGACCCGGTCCCTCCGTTCGCCCTTCTGGGGCGCGGCGCTCATGGCAGTGCTGCTGGCGCTGTACATCGTGCTCGTCGGACAGCGTGCCGTGGCGTTCATCGCGACGGGCATCCCGATCGGCATCGGCATCGGCGTCGCGCTCTTCGTCGTCGCGGCGATCGGTGCGCTGCTGCTCGTGCTCGAGTTCCGCTTCGGCCTGCGCATCACCCGGCTCGGCGCCCGGCTCGAGCAGGAGGGCGGCGCTCCCTCGGACGTCGTCCCGGTCCGTCCCTCGGGGCGTCCCACGCGCGAGGCCGCCGACGAGCTCTTCCCCGAGTACCGGGCCGCCGTCGAGTCCGACCCGGCGGACTGGCGGGGGTGGTACCGACTCGGCGTCGTCTACGACGCCGCGGGTGACCGCAAGCGGGCGCGGGCCGCGATGCGCGAAGCGCTCACCAGGGCACGCGTGTCCTGACAGGAGGCGCGGTGCAGGCCCGCACCGCGCCTCCGGGCCCGCAGCCGGTCGCGTCAGAACGCGGCGTCGACCGCGTCCTCGGCGCGCTGGTACCGGAACGCGTAGCCGGACTCGAGCAGCTTCGTCGGCACCATCTGCTGGCTCGACAGGAGCATCTCGTCGGCCGCCTGCTGCAGGAGCAGCCGGAGCGCGAACTCCGGGATCCGGAAGAGGTAGGGCCGGTGCAGGTCCTCGGCGACGCGCTTGGTGATGCGGTCGGCGACGGCGGCCTCGGGGCCGGCGAGGTTCACCGGCCCGACGACGTCCGAGGCGTCGGGGCTGGTCGCGAGGTGCACGATCGCGCCCACCTCGTCCTCGAGGGCGATCCACGGCCAGTGCTGCCCACCGGTGCCGAGGCGGCCGCCGAGCCCGGTCTTCGTGAGCGGGACGAGCGGTGCGAGCGCGCCGCCGCCCTTCCCGACGACGATGCCGGTGCGGAGCGTCACGACGCGGACGCCCTCGGGAGCGGCGTTCGCGGCGGCCTCCCACGCGGTGCAGACCTCGGCCAGGAAGCCGGTGCCGGCGGCCGCGTCGTCCTGCAGGACGTCGGCCGGACGGTCGCCGTAGACCCCCGAGGCAGACCCCGAGAGGAACAGCGGCGGCGGGTTCGTCGCGTGGCGCATGGCCTCGACGAGGGTCTCGGTGGCGGACACCCGCGACTGCAGGATCTCCTGCTTGTAGGTCTCGGTCCAGGGGAGCTTGCCGATGTTCGCGCCGGCGAGGTTGATCACGACGTCGGCGCCGTCGAGGATTGCCGGGTCGAGCTTCCGGGTGCCCGGGGACCAGCGGAACTCGCTCGCCGTGCGCGGCTCGCGTCGGACGAGGGTGGTGACGTGGTGCCCGGCCTCGCGCAGGGCGTGGACGAGGGGCGTACCGATGAAGCCGGACGCACCGGCGAGCAGGATCGAGAGCGGCGCTGTCGTCATGTCGCTCACGCTACTCAACTGCCCGTGGATGTCTCCGGCTCGTCGTAGGCTCGTGGTCGTGACCGACAGCGAGACCGTGCAGCCCGACCCCACCGTCGCGACCCCCTACGAGGACCTGCTGCGGCGTGTCCTCACCGAAGGGACTCCGAAGGGCGACCGCACCGGGACGGGGACCCGCAGCCTGTTCGGCGCACAGCTCCGGTACGACCTGTCGAAGGGCTTCCCGCTCGTCACGACGAAGCGGGTGCACTTCAAGTCCGTCGCCTACGAGCTGCTCTGGTTCCTGCGCGGCGACGGCAACGCCCGCTGGCTGCAGGAGCACGGCGTCCGGATCTGGAACGAGTGGGCGGACGAGGACGGCGACCTCGGCCCGGTGTACGGCGTGCAGTGGCGCTCGTGGCCGACGCCGTCGGGGGAGCACGTCGACCAGATCGCCCAGGTCATCGAGCAGATCACGACGAACCCGGACAGCCGCCGCCTGATCGTCTCGGCGTGGAACGTCGCCGACATCCCCGAGATGGCGCTCGCCCCGTGCCACGCGTTCTTCCAGTTCTACGTGAACGACGGCAAGCTCTCGTGCCAGCTCTACCAGCGGAGCGCGGACATGTTCCTCGGCGTCCCGTTCAACATCGCCTCGTACGCGCTGCTCACCCACATGATCGCGGCGCAGACCGGGCTCGAGGTCGGCGAGTTCGTGTGGACCGGCGGCGACTGCCACGTCTACGACAACCACGTCGAGCAGGTGGAGGAGCAGCTGTCCCGGACCGCGTACGCGCTCCCCACGCTCGAGCTCGCGCCGCGGGACTCGATCGACGACTACGAGTACGAGGACTTCACGGTCGTCGGCTACCACCACCACCCGGCGATCACGGCCGCGGTCGCCGTCTGATGTCGTCTTCGTGGACCGAGCCCGTCCGTGGTGTCGGGATGGTCTGGGCGCGGTCGACGAACGGCGTGATCGGGGCCGACGGCGGGATGCCGTGGCACGTGCCGGAGGACCTCGCGCACTTCCGGCAGGTCACCGGCGACGCGACCGTCGTGATGGGGCGCCGCACGTGGGAGTCGTTGCCGGAGCGCTTCCGGCCGCTGCCCGGGCGGCGGAACGTCGTGCTGACGCGAGACGCCTCATGGACGGCCGACGGGGCCGAGGCCGTGCACGACCTGGCGACCGCGCTGGACACCGACGAGCCCGTGTGGATCATGGGCGGCGGGCAGGTGTACGCGGCGGGGGTGCCCTTCGCCGACCGGGTCTCCGAGACGGTGATCGACGTCGAGGTGCCGGGGGACACCGTGGCGCCGACGCTCGCCGGGGTGGCCGGGTGGTCGCTCGTCGACGAGGGGCCGTGGCAGGAGTCGCGCGTCGACGGGACGCGCTACTGCTTCCTCGAGTGGCGCCGGCGCGCGTAGCGCCGGGCGCCGCCGCGGCGGGCTCTGCCGCGGCGGGCGCCGCCGCGGCGGGCCCTGCGGCGTGGAACCACGGAAACGACATCGCACCAGGCGTCGGCGATGGTTCGACGTCGGAAACCTGGTTCGACAGGTTCCGGAGCCGCACCGTCCACGCGGACGGCAGCCCTCGCGCGCATCCCCGGTACGCTGGTGCCCGTGTCCCCGCGTGAGAATCCCTTCGGTCAGGTCCTCGTCGCCCTCGTGACCCCGTTCACGGCCGACGGCGAGGTCGACTGGCCCGGCGTCGAGCAGCACATCGACGACTGCATCACCGCCGGCGCCGACGGCATCGTGGTCACCGGCACGACCGGTGAGACGAGCACGCTGACCGACCCCGAGAAGCTCCGGCTGGTCGAGGTCGGCAAGTCCGTCGCCGCGGGCCGCGCGAAGATCATCACGGGTGGCGGGTCGAACGAGACCGCGCACGCGATCCACCTCTACAAGCAGAGCGAGAAGGCCGGCGCCGACGGTGTGATGATCGTCACGCCGTACTACAACAAGCCGACGCAGTCCGGTGTGCTCACCCACTTCCGGATGATCGCCGACGCGACCGACCTGCCGGTGATCCTGTACGACATCCCCGGTCGCACGGGCATCCCGATCACGTACGAGACGATCGTGCGGGCCTCGCACCACCCGAACATCCTCGCGGTGAAGGACGCCAAGGGCGACTTCGCCGAGGTGTCCCGGGTGCTCAACAACACCGACCTCATGTA
Source organism: Curtobacterium sp. C2H10 (assembly GCF_025407985.1). Taxonomy (NCBI): domain Bacteria; kingdom Bacillati; phylum Actinomycetota; class Actinomycetes; order Micrococcales; family Microbacteriaceae; genus Curtobacterium; species Curtobacterium sp. C2H10. Next base: position 64,969 of record NZ_JABXGF010000005.1, read on the forward strand.
CTTCTCGGGCGACGACACGAACGTGCTCCCGCACCTGTCGATCGGCGCGACGGGGCTCATCGGCGTCACGGCGAACATCACGTCGACGCCGTACCGCACCATCGTCGACGCCGTGAACCGGGGCGACCTGGCCACCGCGACCGCCGAGCACAAGCGCGTCGAACCCCTCGTCCGTGCCGTGATGACGCACGTGCCGGGTACCGTGGCGGCGAAGTACATCCTGCACGGGCTCGGCCGCATCGGCAGCCCGCGCGTCCGGTTGCCGCTCGTCGGCCCCGAGGACTCCGAGGCGTACGCCATCGAGACCTCGCTCGAAGCCGTCCGGGACATCCCGGGCGCCGACTTCTCCAACTTCCGCCCCGACCGCAACGCAGCGGCCGGCGGTGCTCTTCCGAAGGTGCCAGGCACCACCCGCTAGCGAACACGCGGCGCGCAGGACGCGCGTCGCCCGAATCCGTAGGACCGAATGCCCACACAGATCTCCGAACCGCAGCCGCTCGAAGCCGGCACCCTCCGCGTCATCCCCGTCGGGGGACTCGGCGAGATCGGTCGCAACATGACCGTGTACGAGTACGAGGGCAAGCTGCTCATCGTCGACGCCGGCGTGCTCTTCCCCGAGGAGCACCAGCCCGGGGTCGACCTGATCCTGCCGGACTTCGCGCCGATCCGGGACCGCCTCGACGACGTCCTCGGCGTCGTGCTCACGCACGGCCACGAGGACCACATCGGCGCCGTCCCGTACCTGCTGAAGCTCCGCGACGACATCCCGCTGATCGGCTCCACGCTGACCCTGGCCCTCGTCGAGGCGAAGCTCAAGGAACACCGGATCAAGCCGTACACGCTCGTCGTGGCCGAGGACCAGACCGAGCAGCTCGGCCCGTTCCACCTCGAGTTCGTGGCCGTCAACCACTCCATCCCGGACGCCCTCGCCGTCGCGATCACGACCCCCGCCGGTCGTGTCCTGCACACGGGCGACTTCAAGATGGACCAGCTCCCGCTGGACGACCGCATCACCGACCTCCGTGCCTTCGCACGCCTGGGGGAGCAGGGCGTCGACCTGTTCCTGCCGGACTCGACCAACGCCGACGTGCCGGGCTTCACCGCGCCCGAGCGCGACATCGGACCCGTGCTCGAGAACATCATCACGCGCGCCCGCAAGAAGGTCGTCGTGGCGAGCTTCTCGTCGCACGTGCACCGCGTGCAGCAGGTCCTCGACGCCGCTGCCGCCGCGAACCGCAAGGTCGCGTTCATGGGCCGCTCGATGATCCGCAACATGACGATCGCCGCCGACCTCGGCTACCTCCGGGTGCCCGAGAACGTGCTCATCGACACGAAGAAGGCGAAGAACGTCCCCGACGACCAGATCGTCTACATGTCGACCGGGTCGCAGGGCGAGCCGATGGCCGTGCTCGCGCGCATGGCCAACCTCGAGCACCAGATCGAGATCGGCGAGGGCGACACCGTCATCCTCGCCTCGTCGCTGATCCCGGGCAACGAGAACGCCGTGTACCGCGTCATCGACGGGCTCACCAAGCTCGGCGCGAAGGTCGTGCACAAGGGCAACGCCAAGGTGCACGTCTCCGGACACGCGTCGGCCGGCGAACTGCTCTACTGCTACAACATCCTCCGGCCGAAGAACGTGCTGCCCGTGCACGGCGAGCACCGCCACCTGTACGCCAGCGCGGACCTCGCGATCCAGACCGGTGTGCCGCCGCGGAACGTCATCCTCGGCCAGGACGGCATCGTCGTCGACCTGAAGGACGGCGAGGTCCGGGTCGCCGGCCAGCTCGACATCGGGTACGTCTACGTCGACGGGTCGACCGTGGGCGAGATCACCGACGCCGACCTCAAGGACCGCCGGGTCCTCGCGGAAGAGGGCTTCATCTCGATCTTCGCCGCGGTGGACTTCACCACCGGCCAGTGCGTCGTCGGCCCGGAGATCCAGTCGCGCGGCTTCGCCGAGGACGACTCGGTCTTCGACGACGTCCGTCCGCAGATCGCGAAGGCGCTCGCCGAGGCGGCCGCGAACGGCACGCGCGACGGGCACGCCTTCGGGCAGGTCGTCCGCCGGACCGTGGGTCGCTGGGTGAACACGAAGCACCGTCGTCGTCCGATGATCGTGCCGGTGGTCATCGAGGCGTAGTGCTCGTCGCGACCACCGCGGACGTCGCGGTGGTCGCAGTGGCCGTGTCCAGGAGGCGCGGTGCACGTTCCTGACGGACGTGCACCGCGCCTCCTGGCACGTTCCGGCCTGTCGGCTGACCGGTTTCATCCCACAGGATGATCTTCTGTCGGTATGTCAGACAATAGTGTTCCGGGGTGACTGTCCTGCGTCGCTGGGTGTGGCCCGGCCTCAAGTTCCTCGTGTTCGCCGCCATCGCGGTGTCCCTCGTCCGCCTCGCGTTCTTCGCAGCCCAGCCCGAGGGCGAGGAGACCGTCCCGACCGGCGCGATCGAGGACCCGACCGTCACGGTCGCGACCGGCGACATCGTGAACGACGTCGAGGCGACCGGCACGATCCGGTCGGTGGCCGCCACGGCCGTCCGCTCCTCGGTCGAGGGCACGGTGAACAAGGTGTTCGCCGGCAACGGCGCGCACGTCGAGCAGGGCGCCCCGGTGATCGACGTCCGGGTCGAGACCCCGTCGACGGGGACGACCGACGACGGCGAACCGCTGCCCCCGACCGTGACCTTCTCGACCGTCGTCGCGCCGGCGTCCGGCACCGTGTCCGGACTCGACCTCGTCACGAAGCAGCCCGTGGCCATCGGTGACACCGTGGCACGCGTGGCACCGGAGGCCTACCGGGCGACCGCGACCCTCGATGCCGCCCAGCTCTACCGCCTCACCTCGCGTCCGTCCGAGGCGACCGTCACCGTCACCGACGGCCCGGCGCCGTTCACCTGCACCCACCTCACACTGACGAGTGCTGCGGCGTCCTCCGCGGACGACGGCGACGCCGGCGACGACGGCTCCGGTGACGCCTCGGCCGGGGGCACGGAACTCGCGTGCGACGTGCCGAGCGGGGTCACCGTGTTCCCCGGACTCGAGGTCACGGTCGCGGTCCCCGCGGGGAAGGCGGAGGGCGTCCTGACGCTCCCGACGACCGCGGTGCAGGGCACGGCGCAGAAGGGCGTCGTCACGGTCGTGGGCGAGGACGGCAAGCGTGCCGAGAAGACCGTCGCGCTCGGCCTCAACGACGGGGAGAGCGTCGAGGTCCGGTCGGGGCTGTCGGAGGGCGACACCGTCCTGCAGTTCGTCCCGGGCAAGGAGCAGGTCGAGGGCGACGAGTTCGCCGACGACGGCTCCGTGGTGGTCGGATGAGCGCGCGGGCAGCGTCCCTCGTCCGGGTGCGCGGGCTGCGCAAGTCGGTCGAGCTCCCGGACGGGTCCGAGCTCGAGATCCTGCGTGGCGTCGACCTCGACGTCGACGCGGGCAGCCGGGTCGCGATCGTCGGGCGCTCGGGGTCGGGCAAGTCCACCCTGCTCAACGTGCTCGGGTTGCTCGACACCCCGACCGACGGCGTCCACGAGTTCGGCGGTGTCGACGTCGGTCGTGCCGGGTCGCTCCGGCGGGACCGGATCCGCGGGGAGGACGTCGGGTTCGTGTTCCAGCAGTTCAACCTCCTGCAGGGGCGCACCGCGCTCGAGAACGTCGAGGTCCCCCTGCTCTACGCGACCGGACGAGCCTTCTGGGCCAGGCGTCGGCTCGCACTCGAGATGCTCGACCGGGTCGGACTCGCGGACCGCGCCGACACGCAGCCGCACCGCCTCTCGGGCGGTGAGCAGCAGCGCGTCGCGATCGCCCGCGCGCTCGTGCGTGCGCCGCGCCTGATCCTCGCGGACGAACCGACGGGCGCACTCGACGTCGACACGGGTCGTGTCGTGATGGAGCTCCTCGAGACCGTCGCCGGCGAGACCGGGGCGGCGCTCGTGACGATCACCCACGACGCCGCCGTCGCCGCACGAGCGGACGTCGTCCACCGCATCGACCACGGCCTGGTCGTCGACCCCACGGACGTGTCCGTCGCCGGGATCGCCGCCGAGGTCGTCGGGGTGACGCCGTGAACCGGGTCGTGACGACCGTCGTCGGCACGCTGGTCGAGTCCTGGCAGGAACTCCGGGTCCACCGTGGCCGGGTCGTGCTCAGCCTCGTCGGCGTCACGATCGCGGTGGCCTCGCTCGCCGTCGTCGTCGGGTTCGGGTCGCTCGCGGAGCGCGTGACGGCGGCGTTCAACGAGCAGTACGGCGGACGTCCCGCGACCTACAGCATCACCGGGACGCCCGGCTCCGGCGACGGCACCGGTGCGGCCGCGGCGGCCACGGCGGACGCGGTCGACCGGGAACTCCGCGCGGCCGCGGACCGGTACGACGTGCAGTACGCGACCGAGGCGTCGTACACGTCCCGTCGCATCCAGTTCCCGGACGGTGTCGCCGAGGTCCAGGGCATGACGGTCGACCCGCCGTGGGCCGAGATCCACCGGCTGCGGATCGCCGCGGGGGACTGGTTCTCCGAATCCGACCGGGACCGCCTGGCACCGGCGCTCGTCGTCAACCAGGCGTTCCTCGACCGGCTCGGTGGCGCGGACGTGGTCACGCACCCGACCGTCCGGATGCCGGGCACCCCCGGCGTCACCGCGGTCGTCGTCGGGCAGTACGTGTCGTCGGAGTACGACACCGACCCGATGTTCTACCAGCTGGCGAACTCCGTCGCGACGGCGAGCGTCACGCCCGGCGCGGACGACGGCAACCAGCGGACGTTCGAGGTCTGGATCCCCGAGCACGGTGCGAAGGCACTCGCGAACCGCATCGCCAGCGACGCGGAGCGCGCGGTCGGTGGCGACGTGTCGGTGGACGCCGGCCGCATGGACGCCGCGGGCTCGGTGGACGGCGACCCGCTCGGCGCGATGCGCTACGTCATCGCGGGCGTCGCGGTGCTCGTCCTCGTGCTCGGTGGCCTCGGCTTGCTCAACGTGTCGCTCGTGAGCGTCCGCCAGCGCATCCGTGAGATCGGCATCCGTCGCGGCGTCGGCGCCTCGGCGGGGCGGATCTTCGTGGCGGTCCTGCTCGAGAACGTCCTCGGCACCGCGGTGGCCGGCGGCATCGGCGTGATGATCGGCGCCGCGGTCCTCGGGAACGACACCGTGCGCGGACTGATCACGAGCGGGGTCGAGGTCGGTGGGGCGCCGTTCCCGCTCGAGGCGGCGCTCATCGGCGTCGGGTCGGCGGTGTTCGTCGGCGCGCTCGCCGGCTTCCTGCCCGCGGTGCTCGCGGTCCGGGTGAAGGTCATCGACGCGATCCGGTACTGACACCGCGCCCGCCGTGGCATCCGTCGCGGATGCTGCGGCGGGCCGCGCTCGGTTTGTCCTGAGGGGGGATTAGGGTTCTGCCCATGGCCGGAGGCACCAAGTCGACCACGCGCTCGCGCGCGTCCTCGTCGTCCCGTGGAAGCGGGACGCGTGGCTCGTCGCGCACCCAGGCCACGACGAAGAAGCTGCCGCAGGCCGCACCGACCCCGGTCTTCCGCGAACAGAACCCCCTCGTGACGTTCTGGCTCGCGATGGCGCACGGCGTCGGCGCGGTCTTCCGCCTGCTCGGCACGGAGACGCTCGAGAAGGACCAGCGGCGCGACGGGTTCCCGTTCCTGCTCTTCGTGCTGGCGGTCGCCGGCGCGGTGGTCGAGTGGCTCAACCCGTCGAACGCCGTCTCGGTGGCGCTCGACGCGTACACGTTCGGCGGGCTGTTCGGTCGGCTGGCCTTCGCGTTGCCCGTCATCATGGTCGTGTTCGCCGGGTGGCTCTTCCGGCACCCGGCGTCCGTGCACGACAACACCCGGATCGGGATCGGTCTCGGCCTGTTGCTCGTCTCCATCGCGGCGCTCTGCCACGTGTTCGGCGGGCAGCCGAGCGCCTCGGACGGCATGCCCGCGCTGGCGACCGCCGGCGGTGTCATCGGCTGGGTCGTGATCGCCTGGCTCGTCGCGGTCGCCACCGAGTGGGTCGCGGTGCCGGTCGCGGTGCTGCTGCTCGTGCTCTCCCTCTTCATCATCACCAAGACGCCGCCGAACAAGATCGGTCGGCGCCTGCACGAGCTCTACGCGTACCTGTTCGGCGCGCCGGCCCCCGCGACGGAGACGGACGAGCCCGTCGCCGAGGCGCCCGCCGCACGGACCAAGCCGACGAAGAAGCGCGGCGCGAAGGGCGACACCGACTTCCAGCTGTTCGACGACCTCGGCTTCGAGGACGACAAGGCCGCCGAGTCCGACGCCGAGGGCGGGACCATCCCGTGGTGGCGCCGGAACAAGTCCGGTCGCGAAGAGGACCCCGCGTACGACAGCCCCGTGATCAGCGGTGCGACGTCGACCGTCCCCCCGGCCGCAGCAGCCGCGCCGGCACCCGGCCCGAACGCCGGTGCCGCCGCCGGTCTGGTCGACCACACGCCGGCCGAGCCCGGTTCGGTCAACCTCAACGACTCGGTCGAGCAGGACCTGCAGATCGCCGAACAGGCCCTGCGTGACTTCGGGACCCCGGTGCCGGAACGCCCCGCGCCGGCCGAGGTCGTCCGTCCGGACGCCTCGGTGTCGCCGGTGGTCTCGCCGTCGCTCCCGGCCGAGGACCTCGCCGTCGACGCCGCCGACGACACGGACGGCCTGCCCCCGGTGGCCGGCCCCGACGAGGACCCGGCCGCGCCCTACCGGCTGCCGGCCGCCACGACGCTGAGCTCCGGCACGCCGTCGGTCGCGCGCAGCCAGGCGAACGACGACATCGTCGCCGCCATCACGAGCGTCCTCACCGAGTTCAAGGTGGACGCGAAGGTCACCGGGTTCTCCCGTGGGCCGACGGTGACCCGGTACGAGATCGAGCTCGGCCCCGGCGTGAAGGTCGAGCGCGTCACCGCCCTGTCGAAGAACCTGTCGTACGCGGTCGCCTCGAACGAGGTCCGCATCCTGTCGCCGATCCCGGGCAAGAGCGCGATCGGCGTCGAGATCCCGAACACCGACCGCGAGACCGTCTCCCTCGGTGACGTCCTGCGCTCGAACGCCGCTCGCAAGTCCAAGCACCCGATGACGATCGGCGTCGGCAAGGACGTCGAGGGCGGCTTCGTCGTGGCCAACCTCGCGAAGATGCCGCACCTGCTCGTCGCCGGCTCCACCGGGTCCGGCAAGTCGGTGTTCATCAACTCGATGATCACGTCGCTGCTCATGCGCGCGAAGCCGTCCGAGGTCCGCATGGTCCTCGTCGACCCGAAGCGAGTCGAGCTCTCGATCTACGCCGGCGTCCCGCACCTCATCACGCCCATCATCACGAACCCGAAGAAGGCGGCCGAGGCGCTGCAGTGGGTCGTGAAGGAGATGGACATGCGGTACGACGACCTCGCGTCGTTCGGGTTCCGGCACGTCGACGACTTCAACAAGGCGATCGCGAACAACGAGATCGTCCTTCCGGCCGGCAGCGAGCGGAAGCTCAAGCCGTACCCGTACCTGCTCGTGGTCGTCGACGAGCTCGCCGACCTCATGCTCGTCGCACCGCGTGACGTCGAGGAGTCGATCGTCCGCATCACCCAGCTCGCCCGTGCCGCCGGCATCCACCTGGTGCTCGCGACGCAGCGTCCGTCGGTCGACGTCATCACCGGGCTCATCAAGGCGAACGTGCCGTCGCGCATCGCCTTCGCGGTGACCAGCGTCACCGACTCCCGGGTCATCCTCGACCAGCCGGGCGCCGACAAGCTCATCGGGCAGGGCGACGCGCTCTTCCTGCCGATGGGCTCGTCGAAGTCGCTCCGCGTCCAGGGTGCCTGGGTGCAGGAGAGCGAGGTCGCCGAGGTCGTCCAGCACGTCACCCGCCAGGCCCGTCCGGAGTACCGCCAGGACGTCCAGGCCGTGGTCGAGCGCAAGGAGATCGACGCGGACATCGGCGACGACCTCGAGCTGCTCCTCGCGGCGGTCGAGCAGGTCGTGTCGACGCAGTTCGGGTCGACCTCGATGCTCCAGCGCAAGCTCCGCGTCGGGTTCGCCAAGGCCGGCCGTCTGATGGACCTCATGGAGTCCCGCGACATCGTGGGGCCGTCCGAGGGCTCGAAGGCGCGCGACGTCCTCGTGACGACCGACCAGCTGCCGGCCGTGCTCGCGAAGCTCCGGGGCGAGGAGCCACCAGCGGGTGCTGCCCCGGCAGCCCCCGCTGCCGGTCCGGCGCCCGCGGCACCGGCGCCGGCGTCCGCCCCGACCGACGACGGCGACCGCTACGGTGCCGACCCGGTGGCGGACATGACGCGCGGGTACGATGAAGCAGACGACGAGCCCGATGAGGACGCGTGGGGACTGACGGGCAGGGAGTGAGTGCGATGACCGCCTCGGACAGCACGGAGACCACGCACGGCGCACGCTTCCCGTGGCGCGGACGACTCCTGCGCAAGGGCCCCGGCCCGGCGTCGACGGGCAACGTCGCGAACATCATCACGGTCGTGCGCATCCTCATGGCGCCGCTGTTCTTCGTGTTGCTCCTGACGGACGCCGGCACCGACGGGCCGCTGCGCATCTGGGCGGCCGTCGTGTTCGTCGTTGCCATCGTCACGGACAGCGCCGACGGCATCATCGCCCGCCGGCAGAACCTCGTCACGGACTTCGGGAAGCTCGTCGACCCGATCGCGGACAAGGTCCTCATCGGCGGTGCGCTCGTCGCGCTGTCGATCCTCGGCGAGCTCCCCTGGTACGTGACCGTGCTGATCATGGTGCGCGAGATCGGCATCACGGTCTTCCGGTTCGCGGTGCTCTCGGACCGGGTGATCCCGGCGAGCCGGGGCGGCAAGATCAAGACCGTGCTGCAGGCCGTCGCGTTGACCGCCGCGCTCTTCCCGTGGTGGAACCTCGTGGGGGACTGGGCGCACTGGGTGAACGGCATCCTGATGACCGCGGCCTTCCTGGCGACCATCCTGAGCGGGATCGACTACCTGTACCAGGCGTGGAAGCACAACCGGACCACCGCGTGACGGCGGCCGACGACGTCACCGGCACCGCGCCTCCAGGACACGACACCGGACCCGACGTCCTGAAGTCCGCTCGCGACCTCGTCGCGCGCCTGACCGAACGGGGCGACACCGTCGCTGTGGCGGAGTCGCTCACCGGTGGACTCGTCGTCGCGACCCTCGTCGGCGTGCCGGGCGCCAGCGCCGTGGTGCGCGGGGGAGTCGTGGCCTACGCGACGCCCGTGAAGCACACCGTGCTCGGCGTCTCGTCGGCGCTGCTCGCGTCCAACGGTGCCGTCGACCCCGAGGTGGCTCGGCAGATGGCCTCGGGCGTGCGAGCAGCACTCGCGGTCGACGGAGCACCCGCGACCTGGGGCATCAGCACGACCGGTGTCGCCGGACCCGACCCGCAGGACGGTCAGCCGGTGGGGACGGTCTTCGTCGGCATCGCGGACGCCGACGGTGCCCAGGCGTACGAGTTGCACCTCGACGGCGATCGCGATGCAATCCGCTGGGCGACCGTCTCCGAACTCCTGGCACGGATGTCGTCCACGATCCGGGCCCGGGAATAGGTCCCGTTTCCACTGGGTTACATCTCACGCAATCTCCAGCAGTAGAGCAGCCGGCGTGGTTAGCATGCTGCAACCGGCAACGCTACTGTTGCTGAACCCGAACTCGGCCATCAGGACCGAGCGGGCGCGGAGACGACAGAGAGGAGGAGTTCTCATGGTTCTCGTTCGTCAGGAAATCGGCGACGTTCTGCGGGACTTCCGCTTGCAGAAGGGCCGGACCCTCCGTCAGGTCGCGTCCAAGGCCAGCGTGGCTCTCGGGTACCTCAGCGAGGTCGAGCGTGGGCAGAAGGAAGCCAGCTCGGAGATCCTCGCGTCCGTCGCGGACGCGCTGGACACCCCCATCTCGACCATCATGCGTGAGGTCGGCGACCGTCTCGCGGTGGTCGAGGGGCTCACCCCGGTGCCCGACACGCTCCCGGACGACCTCGTCGCCGAGTTCGACAACGACCTCGCGGTGCGCTGACGCCACCGCTTCCCGAACGCCCCCGCTGGTCCGCCAGCGGGGGCGTTCGGCGTTCCAGGGCCGTGCTCTGGCGGCGGGGCGGCGCGGTTACGCTGGGATGATGCGTGTGAGTGAGTTCTGGCGAGCCGTCGACCAGGTGTTCGGCGATGCCTACGGTGCCGTCGTCAGTCGTGACGTGGTGCTCGAGGAACTCGGCGGACGCTCGGCGGCCGAGGCGCTCGACGCGGGCATCGATGCGCGCCGCGTGTGGGAGGCGCTGTGCGAGTCGCAGGACGTCCCGCTCGAGAAGCGGCACGGCAAGGGGCTGGCGGAACCGCGGGACTGACGCGCGGTCTCCGTCCGAAACTCTGTTCGGCGTGTTGCTCGAACGGGTGTTCGATCGGTGGTAGCTTCCTCCACAGCGGCGCTGTCCGGAGAGTTCGTCCACAGATCGCGCGGTCGTCGGCAGTGATGTCGGTGGCCCGCCCTAGGTTCGAGTCAACGGGAACAGCCCGAAGCCTTGTCGCTGAAGCACCGGCCCTGCACCACCGGCCGGGTGGACGCGACAGCCTACAGGCGGCCGACACCGAGCACGAAGGAAGCACACCATGCCCTCACCCCAGGACCGCGAAAAGGCCCTCGAGACCGCTCTCGCCCAGATCGACCGTCAGTTCGGCAAGGGCACGGTCATGCGCCTCGGCTCGGACGAGCGCGCCCCCGTCGCCACCATCCCGACCGGTTCGGTCGCCCTCGACGTCGCGCTCGGCATCGGCGGGCTCCCGCGTGGCCGCATCATCGAGATCTACGGCCCGGAGTCGTCGGGTAAGACGACCCTGACGCTGCACGCCATCGCCAACGCCCAGCGCGCCGGCGGCATCGCGGCCTTCATCGACGCGGAACACGCGCTCGACCCCGAGTACGCGAAGAAGCTCGGCGTCGACATCGACGCGCTGCTCGTCTCCCAGCCGGACACCGGTGAGCAGGCGCTCGAGATCGCCGACATGCTCGTCCGTTCCGGCTCCATCGACCTCGTCGTCATCGACTCCGTCGCGGCGCTCGTGCCCCGCGCCGAGATCGAGGGCGAGATGGGTGACTCGCACGTCGGTCTGCAGGCCCGCCTCATGTCGCAGGCACTCCGCAAGCTCGCCGGTGGCCTGAACCAGACGCAGACCACGATGATCTTCATCAACCAGCTGCGCGAGAAGATCGGTGTGTTCTTCGGCAGCCCCGAGACCACCGCCGGTGGTAAGGCGCTCAAGTTCTACGCGTCGGTCCGTCTCGACATCCGTCGCATCGAGACGCTCAAGAGCGGCACCGACGCGGTCGGCAACCGCACCCGCGTCAAGGTCGTCAAGAACAAGATGGCCCCGCCCTTCAAGCAGGCCGAGTTCGACATCCTGTACGGCACGGGCATCTCGCGCGAGGGCTCGTTGCTCGACTTCGGCGTCGACCACGGCATCGTCAAGAAGTCCGGTGCCTGGTACACGTACGACGGCGACCAGCTCGGGCAGGGCAAGGAGAACTCGCGGTCGTTCCTGATCCAGAACCCCGAGATCGCTGCTGAGATCGAGGGCAAGATCCTCGCCAAGCTCGGTGTCGGCGGTGCGTCGGCCGAGGCGGTCGAGGCTCCCGTCGAGTCGATCGCGCCGAAGATCGCGGAGCGCAAGGGCGCGTGACGACCGACCACGACGGCGATGAGGACCTCGCACCGGTCACCGACCTGTTCGGTGCGCGCGGTGCGCGGTCCCGTCGCCGACCCGCGGCTGGGCCGGAGACGGCGGGCGACACGGATGCCGTGACGGACCACGGCGGAGCCGACGCCGACGCGCCGGTTCCGCTGCCGATCCAGGGCGCTCGGGCGCAGGCGGAGTGGCTCTCGCCCGTCGTCGGGGACGGCAGCGGCCGCAGTGCCCGTGCCGAGCAGGACGGCTACGACGACGACCGGACGGCAGACGCCACGACGGCGTCCGTGTTCGCGATCGACGGCGGTGCCGAACTCGACCCAGCGGACGCCCCACGGCCGATCGACGAGCAGCGTGCCGACGCCGAGCGGCTCAGCATGCGCGCGCTCGGTCGCAAGGGCGTCAGCGAGTCCGAGCTGCGCACGATGCTGACCAAGAACGACCTCGACCCGGACGTCGTCGAGCACGAGATCGAGCGGCTCACCCGCGTCGGACTCGTGGACGACGTGGCGCTCGCGACCGACCTCGTCGACCGCCTCCACGACCGCAAGGGTCTGGGGCGCCAAGGCGTCGTCGCCGAACTGCGGCGCCGCGGCATCGACCAGGTCGCGATCGACGCGGCGCTCGACGCAGCCGCCGATGACGAGGACGACGAGTTCGTCCGGGCGATCGACCTCGCGCAGAAGCGTGCCGGGCAGCTCCGCGGGCTCGACCGGGCGACGGCGGAACGACGGCTCTCGGGCTTCCTGATGCGCAAGGGCTACAACGGCGGCATCGTGCGGATCGCGGTCGAGCGTGCGCTCGACGGCGGTGGGCGTCCGCCGGCAGGACCTCGCGGCTCCGTCCGCTTCGAGTAGCGTCGCGACGGTTTTACACTGGGACGACCATGGCCACCGTCGCAGCGCGCCCCCGCACCTACCAAGTCCGCACCTACGGGTGCCAGATGAACGTGCACGACTCCGAGCGGCTGAGCGGGTCGCTCCAGGCCGCCGGGTACGTCGCTGCCGACGGCGAGCAGGCGGACGTGGTCGTCATCAACACGTGCGCCGTGCGCGAGAACGCCGACAACCGTCTGTACGGCAACCTCGGGCAGCTCGCGGGCATCAAGCGCGAGCACCCCGGCATGCAGATCGCGGTCGGCGGGTGCCTGGCGCAGAAGGACAAGAACGTCATCCTCGAGAAGGCGCCGTGGGTGGACGTCGTCTTCGGGACGCACAACATGGGTTCACTGCCGACGCTGCTCGAGCGCGCCCGGCACAACGACGAAGCGCAGATCGAGATCCTCGAGTCGCTGGACGTCTTCCCGTCGACCCTCCCGACCAAGCGCGACTCGACGCACAGTGGCTGGGTGTCGATCTCGGTCGGCTGCAACAACACCTGCACGTTCTGCATCGTGCCGTCGCTGCGCGGCAAGGAGAAGGACCGCCGCCCGGGTGACGTGCTCGCCGAGATCCAGGCACTCGTCGACGACGGCGCGATCGAGGTCACCCTGCTCGGGCAGAACGTCAACTCGTACGGCGTCGAGTTCGGGGACCGCCAGGCGTTCGGCAAGCTGCTCCGTGCCGCCGGTCAGATCGAGGGCCTCGAGCGGGTCCGGTTCACCAGCCCGCACCCCGCCGCCTTCACGGACGACGTCATCGACGCGATGGCCGAGACGCCGAACGTGATGCCCCAGCTGCACATGCCGCTCCAGTCCGGGTCGGACCACGTCCTCAAGGCGATGCGCCGCAGCTACCGGAGCGAACGGTTCCTCGGCATCCTCGACCGCGTCCGGGCGAAGATCCCGCACGCGGCGATCTCGACGGACATCATCGTCGGCTTCCCCGGCGAGACCGACGCGGACTTCGAGGACACCCTGCGCGTCGTGGAGCAGTCGCGGTTCGCCTCGGCGTTCACGTTCCAGTACTCGATCCGGCCGGGGACACCCGCGGCGACGATGGACGAGCAGTTGCCGAAGCACGTCGTGCAGGAGCGGTACGAGCGGCTCGTCGCCCTGCAGGAGCACATCACGGCAGAGGAGAACGCGAAGCAGGTCGGGCGCACGGTCCAGGTCCTCGTCGCCACCGGTGAGGGCAAGAAGGACGACGCCACGCACCGGCTGTCGGGCCGCGCCGAGGACTCCCGACTCGTGCACTTCTCGGTGCCGGGCGGATCGGACGTGCCGCGCCCCGGGGACGTCGTCACCGTCGAGGTCACCCGCTCGGCCCCGCACTTCCTGATCGCCGACGGGGACGCACCGTTGCGGATCCGCCGGACCCGCGCGGGCGACGCGTGGGACCGTGCCCAGGCGGAGAGCTGTGGCGTCCCGACGCCGGCACCCGTCGGGGCCGCCGACGGCCCGCGGCCGGTGTCGCTCGGTCTGCCCAGCATCCGTGTCGGCCGCTGACGAGGAGCGCGCCGGCGGCGGCGACCTGATCGCGGTCGTCGGGGCGACCGGCACCGGCAAGTCCGACCTCGGGATCGCGATCGCCGAACGCCTCCGCGCCGCAGGGCGCCCCGCCGAGATCGTCAACGCCGACGCCATGCAGCTCTACCGCGGCATGGACATCGGCACCGCGAAGCTCGGCGTCGAGGAGCGCCGGGGCATCCCGCACCACCAGCTCGACGTGCTCGACGTCACGGACGAGGCCAGCGTCGCCGCCTACCAGCGTGATGCGCGGGCGGAGGTCGAGGCCATCCACGGCCGCGGGAACGTCGCCCTGCTCGTCGGCGGCAGCGGGCTGTACGTCTCGGCTGTGCTCTTCGACCTCGCGTTCCCCGGCACCGATCCCGAACTCCGCGCCCACCTCGAGCGCGAGCACGAGGAACTCGGGCCGGGCATCCTGCTGGAACGACTCCGCGGTCTGGACCCGGCGGCCGCGGCGACCATCGACGCACGCAACCCGCGGAGGTTGATCCGTGCACTCGAGATCGCGAGCCGATCCGAGGTGGTCACGCCGAGCCTCCCGTCCGCGCCCCGCGCCTGGCGACCCGCTCGGATCCTGCACCTGCACCGCGACCGGGCGCAGCTCGTCGCCGCGCTGCACAAGCGCGCGGCGCGCATGTTCGACGCCGGGCTCGTGGAGGAGGTCCGTGGGCTGCGCGAGCAGGGCCTCGAGTCGGGGCGGACCGCGCGGGCGGCGATCGGGTACTCGCAGGCGCTCGAGGTGCTCCGCGGGGACGCGACCGTCGACCAGGCGGTGGAGGCGACGGGCATCGCGACGCGCAAGTACGCCCGCCGGCAGGTGTCGTGGTTCCGGCGGTACGCCGACGCGGAGCTGCTCGACGTCACCGGCGCCGATCGGGCTGCGCTGACAGCGGCTGCCCGTAGGATCGTCCCGTGACCGAGCTGCACTTCACCAAGGGCCAGGGGACCGGCAACGACTTCGTCCTGTTCGCCGACCCCGACGCGTCGGTCGACCTGACCCCCGAGCGGATCCGCGCCATCGCCGACCGCCGGTTCGGTGTCGGCGGCGACGGCGTCATCCGGGCGGTCCGGTCCGAAGCGCTGCCGGAAGGGCAGGCGCTCGTCGCCGAGGACCCCGCGGCGACCTGGTTCATGGATTACCACAACGCCGACGGCACGGTCGCCGAGATGTGCGGGAACGGCATCCGCGTGTTCGCGCGCTACCTCACGGAGTCCGGGCTCGTCGACCTCACCCCCGGCGAGACCCTGACGGTCGGCAGCCGCAAGGGACTCGTCGACATCCAGCGGACGACCAACGGCTTCTCCGCCGACCTCGGGCGCTGGGGGCTCGGCATCGAGGGCGGCGGCGCGGACGACGTGCTCGTGCGGGCGAAGAACCTCGACGGAGCACGCCCCGGGCTCGGCATCGACGTCGGCAACCCCCACGTGGTGGTCGCCGTCGCGACCGAGGACGAACTCGCCGAGGTCGACCTCACGTACGTCCCGGTGCTCGATCCGGTTCCCGCGGCCGGCGCGAACGTCGAGTTCGTGCTGCCGGGCGACCCGCTCGTGCAGGACGGCGTCGGTCAGATCACGATGCGGGTCCACGAGCGCGGCAGCGGTGAGACCCTGTCGTGCGGCACCGGGGCCGTCGCCGCGGCCCTCGCGACGCGGTACTGGGCGGGCAACGGGGCGCCGGACACGTGGCGCGTGCGCGTGCCGGGTGGGGTCGTCACGGTGCGCATCTTCGCGGCGGAGGACGGCGAGCACGTCGCGTTGTCCGGGCCGGCGGAACTCGTGTTCTCGGGTGACCTGACGGTCTGACCTGGGCGGGGCTTCCGGCCAGGAGGCGCGGTTCGGCGCGCCGGCGCTCGTCACCTGGGTCGCGCGTCCTGGCCACTGCCGTGGTGCGGACGGGCGGGTCGGTCGCGCTGGCCGGCTGCGGCCGACTGGCCGCGCTGCCCGGTCGCGTGACGTGTCGAACCACGTTCCCGACATCGAACTGCCCGCGTGCGCTGGTTCGATGTCGGAATCGTGGTTCCACTCGGACCGCGCGCCTCGCGCGGCGGCGGCACGCGGCACGCGCGCACGCGGCGCCTACTCGGCTGCGCGGTGCACCCGCAGCACCCGGAACCCCTTGTCCGTCGACGCCCGCGACACGTGGAACCCCGCGTCGAGCGACTCCCGCAACCACCGCTGCAGCGAATCGCCCCCGAGGTCCTTCGACACGACCAACCACGCGTCCCCACCGACCTCGAGCCGGGGCAGCCACGTCAGCAGGATCTGGTGCAGCTCGTCCTTGCCGACCCGGATCGGCGGGTTCGACCAGATCGTCCGGAACCGCAGGTCGGCCGGTACCTCGTCCGGCAGTGCGACGGTGACGTTGTCGGCCCCCGCAGCAGCAGCGTTCGCCCGGGCGAGACCGAGCACCCGCTCGTTCACGTCGACGCCCCACACCTGGGCGGCGGGGGAGTCGAGGGCCATGGTGATGGCGATCGGACCCCAGCCACAGCCGACGTCGAGCAGTGCCCCCTCGTGCGCGGGCGGCGGCACCGAGCCGAGCAGCACCCGCGTGCCACGGTCGAGCCCGTCCGGGCTGAAGACACCCGCGGCGGTGGTCAGCGTGAGCGGGCGACCGGCGAGGGTGACGTGGATCTGGCGTTCGCGGGTGTCCGACGACGGGTTCGCGGAGAAGTAGTGGTCGTTCGCCATGGATGAACCGTACCGGCAACCCCGTGTGTCCCGAGGCCCCGAGCGGTACCCTGTGGAGAAGATGACGGACACCACGAACCGAGACGCAGAGACCACCGACGACAGCGCTGCTGGTGTCGTCGAGCGGGTCCTGCGCAACGCCAACTCCCGCGCGAGCTCCTCGATCTTCGCCCCCGCGCAGGCGATCCAGACCCGATCGGTCGACGACCACGCCTGGACGGGCGACGGCGACCAGTACGACCGCGAAGACCGGGCTGCCCTCCGCCGCGTCGGCGGCCTCTCCACCGAACTCGAGGACGTCACCGAGGTCGAGTACCGGCAGCTCCGGCTCGAGCAGGTCGTCCTGATCGGCGTGTACCCGCACGGCGACGCCTCGGACGCCGAGAACTCCCTGCGTGAGCTCGCCGCCCTCGCCGAGACCGCGGGGGCCGTGGTGCTCGACGGGCTCCTGCAGCGCCGGCCGAACCCCGACCCCTCCACGTACCTCGGCAAGGGCAAGGCCGAAGAGCTCGCGATGGTCGTCAAGGCCACCGGCGCCGACACGGTCATCGCCGACACCGAACTCGCCCCGTCCCAGCGCCGCGCGCTCGAGGACGTGGTGAAGGTCAAGGTGATCGACCGGACGGCCGTGATCCTCGACATCTTCAGCCAGCACGCCAAGAGCCGCGAGGGCAAGGCGCAGGTCGAACTCGCCCAGCTCGAGTACCTCCTGCCGCGACTCCGTGGTTGGGGTGAGTCGATGTCCCGCCAGGCCGGTGGCCAGGTGTCCGGCGGTGCGGGCATGGGTTCGCGTGGTCCCGGTGAGACGAAGATCGAGCTCGACCGTCGCCGCATCCACACCCGGATGTCCAAGCTCCGTCGCCAGATCGCCGGGTTCCGCCCCGCGCGCGAGGCGAAGCGGGCCGACCGACACCGCAACGACGTCCCGAGCGTCGCGATCGCCGGGTACACCAACGCGGGCAAGTCCTCGCTGTTGAACCGGCTGACGAGCGCCGGCGTGCTCGTCCAGAACCAGCTCTTCGCGACGCTGGACGCCACGGTCCGCCGGACCGAGAGCGCGAAGGGCCGCGAGTTCACCTTCGTCGACACCGTCGGCTTCGTGCGCAACCTACCGCACCAGCTCGTCGAGGCGTTCCGCTCCACCCTCGAAGAGGTCGGCGAGGCCGACGTCATCGTGCACGTGGTCGACGGCTCGCACCCCGACCCGGCCGCCCAGCTGGCGACCGTGCGCGAGGTCATCGGCGATGTCGGCGCCCGCGAGATCCCCGAGATCGTCGCCTTCAACAAGGCCGACCTCATCGACGAGTCGCAGCGGCTCGTGCTGGTCGGCCTCGTGCCGGACGCGGTGTTCGTCTCGGCGCGCACGGGCGAGGGCATCCAGGACCTCCTCGACGTGATCGAGGCCCGTCTCCCCGAACCCGACGTCGAGCTCACCGTGGTGGTCCCGTACGACCGCGGTGACCTGGTGTCGTCGCTGCACGACGCAGGCGCGGTCGAGACCGTCGACTACGTCGAGGACGGCACGCGCCTGCGGGTGCGCGTGTTCCAGCGGCAGGTCGCGGAGCTCGACCCGTTCGTGGTCGCGCCCGTCGCGTCCTGAGGCGCGCCCTGCGCTGACGCGCGGCGTGCGGTCCAGGAGGCGCGGTGCACGCCCGCCCCGCACCCACCGCGGCTGCGCGGTTCCGTTCGGCGCCGCACAACGAAAGCCGGTTCGAACCACGTGATCGTGTGGTTCGAGCCGGCTTTGGTCGTGCCCGTCGCAGAGGCACGCGGTGCCTGCGCCGTCAGATCGAGCGGAGGACCGCCACGACCTTGCCGAGCACGGTGGCCGCGTCGCCGAGGATCGGCTCGAACGCGGTGTTGCGGGGGAGCAGCCACGTGTGACCGTCCCGCTGGCGGAAGACCTTCACGGTCGCCTCCTCGTCGAGCATGGCGGCGACGATGTCACCGTTCTCGGCCGTCTGCTGCGACCGGACGACCACCCAGTCGCCGTCGCAGATCGCGGCGTCGATCATCGACTCGCCCACGACCTTGAGCATGAAGAGGTCACCCGTGCCGACGAGCTGCCGGGGGAGCGGCACGATCTCGTCGACGTGCTGCTCGGCCGTGATCGGCACACCGGCGGCGATCCGACCGACGAGCGGGACGAGCGTCGTCGCGTCGACGTCCGGGCCCTCGACGTCGGGGGTCGGCTCGTCGACGAGGACCTCGAGCGCGCGGGGCCGGTTCGGGTCGCGGCGGATCCACCCGCCGAGCTCGAGCTGGCCGAGCTGGTGCGAGACGCTCGACAGCGAGGACAAGCCCGCGGCGTCACCGATCTCGCGCATGCTCGGCGGGTAACCCCGGCTGGCGATCGACGCACGGATCGCGTCGAGGATCGCCTGCTGCTTCGCCGTCAGCGGCTTCTGGCCCCGCAGTTCGTCCGCCACGTCGTCTCGCCCTTCGTCGGTGCCGGGACCGTGCCCGCGGGAATGTCGGTGGTGCCCGCTTGACTTGTCCCAGTCGATCGAAACAGTATCCGACCGGTCATCGCCGGACAAACACCTGTTCGAGCGTGTCGGCAGAAAACCCCCCAGAAATCTCCGCGCAGGACTTGTGCGGCTCGTCATTCGAAACTATGTTCGGTACAGGACTTCGGTTCATCCGAACGGGAAGGCAAGAACGACATGAGCACCATCGCCATCGCTGACATCCAGCGCACCGCGCCCGCCGTGCGTACGCGCCTGCGCCTCACGCGTCGCGGCCGGCTCGTCCTGACGACGCTCGCCGCGATCCCGCTGCTGATCGGTGTGGCACTCGCCGTGCTGAACGGCGGACAGGCATCGGCCGGCAACACCGAGTCGCACGCCCACTTCGAGACCGTGACCATCCAGCCGGGCGAGACGCTCTGGCAGCTGGCGGAAGAGACCGCCCCGAACGCCGACCCGCGCGACTTCGTGCAGGACGTCGTCAGCCTGAACGCGCTCGACGGCTCCGGGCTGCAGGCCGGGCAGGAGATCTCGATCCCGGCGCAGTACACCGCCGCGCACTAGCACCGTCCGGACGGCCGGTCACCATGCCGTTCGAGCGGCCTACGATGGATCGGTGGCATTCACGCTCGAAGACCTCCCGATCCGAGACGACCTGCGCGGGCAGAGCCCGTACGGCGCCCCGCAGAAGCACGTGCGCGTGCAGCTCAACGTCAACGAGAACACGCATCCGGTGCCAGCCGACGTCGCCGAGGACATCGTGTCGTCGATCCGCCAGGCGCTGACGACCGTGAACCGCTACCCCGACCGTGAGTTCACCGAGCTGCGGCAGTCCCTCGCGGACTACCTCCAGCGCGACCTCGCCCCGGGCCAGGCGCTCGGTCCGGAGCAGATCTGGGCGGCCAACGGCTCGAACGAGGTGCTCCAGCAGCTGCTCCAGGCCTTCGGTGGGCCGGGCCGCACCGTGCTCGGGTTCCCTCCGACCTACTCGATGCACTCGATCCTCGCGTCGGGCACCGGCACGACCTGGATCCCGGCGCAGCGCGACGACGAGTTCCGCATCGCGCCCGAGACCGTGGTGGCCGCCATCCGTGAGCACCAGCCGGACATCGTGTTCCTCTGCGGGCCGAACAACCCCACGGGTACGCCGCTCCCGATCGAGACGATCGAGGCCGCCTACGCCGCGACCGACGGCATCGTGATGGTCGACGAGGCCTACGCCGAGTTCATGCCTGCCGAGGCCCCGAGCGCCCTCACGCTGCTGCCCGGGCGGGAGCGTCTCATCGTGTCCCGCACGATGAGCAAGGCGTTCGCGTTCGCCGGTGCCCGCGTGGGCTACATGGCCGCCCACCCGGCCGTCATCGACGCGATCCGACTCGTCCGGCTGCCGTACCACCTCTCCGCCCTGACCCAGGCGGCAGCGGTGGCGGCGCTCCGGCACGCCCCCGCGATGCTCGCGATGGTCGACGACATCACGCAGCAGCGCGACCGCATGGTGACCGAACTCCGGGCGATGGGCTACCGCACGTACGAGACGTGGTCGAACTTCGTCCTGTTCGGCGGCGTCGCCGACCCGCACGCCGCGTTCGAAGCGCTGCTCGAGCAGGACGTCATCGTGCGCGACCTCGGCATCCCGAACCACCTGCGGGTCAGCGCAGGCACGGAAGAGGAGACCACCGTGTTCCTCGACGCCATGCGCCGCGTCGCCGCCGATCAGCCGCCGGTTAGGGTTGCAGCATGACCGCGCGCACCGCCACGATCAGCCGGAGCACGAGCGAGTCGAGCATCGAACTCGAACTCGACCTCGACGGCACCGGCACGTCCGACATCTCGACGAGCGTGCCGTTCTTCGACCACATGCTGACGGCGTTCAGCAAGCACTCGCTCATCGACCTCCGCGTGCGGTCGACCGGCGACACCCACATCGACGTCCACCACACCGTCGAGGACACCGGCATCGTGCTCGGCCAGGCGCTCAAGCAGGCCCTCGGTGACCGTGCCGGCATCGGTCGGTACGGGGACGCCCTCGTGCCGCTCGACGAGGCGCTCGCCCAGGCCGTGGTCGACGTCTCCGGCCGGCCGTTCCTCGTGCACTCCGGCGAGCCCGCGGGCTTCGAGTTCCACCGGATCGGCGGCCACTTCACCGGCTCGATGGTCCGCCACGTGTTCGAGGCGATCACCTTCAACGCCGGCATCACGGTGCACGTCCGCGTGCTCGAGGGCCGCGACCCGCACCACATCGCCGAAGCCGAGTTCAAGGCGTTCGCCCGGGCGATGCGCACGGCGGTCGAACTCGACCCTCGCGTGGACGGCATCCCGTCCACCAAGGGCACGCTGTGACCGCCGGGGCGAAGCCGAACGTCGTCGTCCTCGACTACGGGTCGGGCAACGTCCACTCCGCCGCCAAGGCCCTCGAACGCGCCGGCGCCGACGTCACCCTGACGTCGGACAAGCAGGCGGCGCTCCGGGCCGACGGGCTGCTGGTCCCCGGCGTCGGGGCGTTCGGAGCCGTGGTCGAGCAGCTCGAGGGCGTCCGGGGCGGCGAGATCGTCGACCACCGTCTCGCCGGCGGCCGTCCGGTCCTCGGGATCTGCGTCGGCATGCAGGTGCTCTTCTCGCGCGGCATCGAGCGCGGTGCCGACGTCGAGGGGCTCGGCCAGTGGCCGGGCACCGTCGAGCAGATCCAGGCCGACGTCCTGCCCCACATGGGGTGGAACACGGTCGACGCTCCTGCGGACTCGGTGTTGTTCGAGGGCCTGCACGACGAGCGCTTCTACTTCGTGCACTCGTACGGCGTGACCGACTTTCCGCTCGAGGCGTACGGGCCGTTCCGCGCACCGCGCCTGACCTGGGCCGAGCACGGGCAGCGGTTCGTCGCCGCGGTCGAGAACGGTCCGCTCACCGCCACCCAGTTCCACCCCGAGAAGTCCGGCGAGCCGGGCATCCGGCTGCTCCGCAACTGGGTGCAGTCGCTCTGAGACCCGCGGCGACACGTCGCGAACGACGACGCGCCCGACGACCCCCGCAACGAAGACAGGACCATGACCGAGCTCTCCACCACCCCGCCCCTCGTCCTGCTGCCCGCCGTGGACGTCGTCGACGGCCAGGCGGTGCGCCTCACCCAGGGCGAGGCCGGCAGCGAGACCTCCTACGGCGACCCGGTGTCGGCAGCCCGGACCTGGCGTGACCAGGGCGCCGAGTGGATCCACCTCGTCGACCTCGACGCAGCGTTCGGCCGCGGTGACAACCGCAAGGTCATCGCGCACGCCATCCGCGAGGTCGAGGGCGTCGCCGTCGAGCTCTCGGGCGGCATCCGCGACGACGCCTCGCTCGAGGCAGCCCTCGCGACCGGCGCCGCACGCGTGAACCTCGGCACCGCCGCGCTCGAGGACCCGGAGTGGGCGGCCCGCGTGATCCGGACGTACGGCGAGCAGATCGCCGTCGGGCTCGACGTGCGCGGCACGACGCTCGCCAGCCGGGGTTGGACGGAGGACGCCGGCGACCTGTGGGAGGTCCTCGACCGCCTCGAGGAAGCCGGCTGCGCCCGCTACGTCGTGACCGACGTGACGAAGGACGGCACCCTGCAGGGCCCGAACGTCGACCTCCTCCGCGAGGTCTGCGACCGTACCGACCAGCCCGTCGTGGCCTCCGGCGGGATCTCGACGCTCGACGACCTCCGTGCACTGCGTGCGCTCGTGCCGCACGGGCTCGAGGGCGCGATCATCGGCAAGGCGCTCTACTCGGGGGCGTTCACGCTCCCGGCCGCGCTCGACATCGCCTCGGAGTAGGCGCGTGGCGGGCATCTCGAACGGTCGCGGCACCGGACCCGACGGGCCCGCGGGCGACGGGCACCCGGACGACGCGCACACCCCCGGTGGGGCTGCGGACTCCGCGGGCTTCGCCTGGGCGGGTCGCACGTTCGACCAGCACGACACGACGTTCGACGACGACGACGGTCTGGCCGACCCGGCCGTCGTCGGCGCGATCACGGCGCTGCCGGACGGGGGGTCGCAGCGGGCGGTCGTCGACGCGCTCCGCACCGCACGGCTGCTCATCCCGCTCATCGCCGAGGCCGGAGACATCGGGCACACCGACGCCGGCAAGCTCGTCGACAAGACGCAGGAGCTCTCCATCGTGACGGTCGCCGGCCCGGACGGTCGCAGCGTCATGCCCGCCTTCACCTCCGTCGAGGCGATGCGCTCCTGGGATCCGGACGCCCGACCGGTTCCCGCGGACTCCCGCCGCGTGGCCATGGCCGCGGCGAGCGAGGAGACCCAGCTCGTGGTCCTCGACCCGACGGCGCCGACCGAGTTCGTGCTCCGTCGCCCCGCGGTGTGGGCGATCGGGCAGGACCTGCCGTGGACGCCCTGCTTCGAGGACCCGGAAGTGGCCCGGGCCTTCGCGGACTCCGTCGTGGGGGAACGTGCGGTGGCGCGGGTCGAGCTGGCCCCGGGGGACCCGCTCGGACGGTTCGCCGGTGCAGAACTGACGGTGGGGCTGGCGCTCCGCCCCGGACTCGACCAGACGCAGGTGCAGGAGCTCGTGGGGCGCCTCCAGCAGCGCTGGACGGCGGACGCCGTCATCGCGGAACGCGTGGACAGCATGCGGGTGGCGCTGCGCCCAGCGTGAGTCGCGCCTCCTGGCCCCGACCTGCGGCGGTGCGGCCCAGCCCGGCGGTGCGGCCCGGCCCGGCGGCCGGTCGCCGGTACGATGACGGGGTGAGCACGAACCCGACGACCACCCCCGGAACCGGCGAGACCACCTACGGTCCGACCGGACGGCCCGTCCGGCAGTTCGCGGTGCCCGAGGAGCTCGACGGCCACGGCCCCGCTCGCATCATCGCGCTGTGCAACCAGAAGGGCGGCGTCGGCAAGACCACGACGTCGATCAACCTCGGCGCGGCGCTGGCGGAGTACGGGCGCAAGGTCCTCGCGGTGGACTTCGACCCGCAGGGCGCGCTGTCGGCCGGCCTCGGCGTGCGGACCCACGACATCCCCACCGTCTACGACCTGCTGATGGGGTCGATCAAGGACCCGAACCAGGTCATCCAGCCGACGAACACGCCCTACCTCGACGTGATCCCCGCGAACATCGACCTCTCCGCGGCCGAGGTGCACCTCGTGAACGAGGTCGCGCGCGAGCAGATCCTCGCGAGCGTGCTCCGGAAGGTCGCGAACGACTACGACGTGATCCTCGTCGACTGCCAGCCGTCGCTCGGGCTGCTGACCGTGAACGCCCTGACGGCGGCGCACGGCGTCCTCATCCCGCTCGAGTGCGAGTTCTTCGCCCTGCGTGGTGTGGCGCTGCTCATCGAGACGATCGACAAGGTGCGCGACCGCCTCAACCCGGCGCTGCAGCTCGACGGGATCCTCGCGACGATGTACGACTCGCGCACGCTGCACTCGCGCGAGGTCATGGAGCGCGTCGTGGACACCTTCGACGACCGCGTGCTCGACACCGTCATCGGTCGGACCGTGAAGTTCCCGGACGCCACGGTCTCGGCGCGGCCGATCACGCAGACCGCGCCGGACCACGCGGCCGCACACGCGTACCGGCAGCTCGCCAGGGAGCTCGTCGAGCGTGGCGCCGTCGCCTGACCCCGGAACTGCCGGGCAGCCGGCCCCCGGACCTGCCGGGCAGCCGGCCCCCGCCAGCACGCAGACCGCGGCCGGCTTCCGGGTCCGGCTCCGCAACTTCGACGGCCCGTTCGACCTGCTCCTCTCGCTCATCACGAAGCACGAGCTCGACATCACCGAGGTCTCCCTCGGCGCCGTGACGGGCGAGTTCATCGAGTACGTGCGCCAAGCCGAGTCCCAGGAGGAACTCGACGAGGCCAGCGAGTTCCTCGTCGTCGCCGCCACGCTGCTCGACCTCAAGATCGCCGGGCTCCTGCCGCAGGGCGAGCTCGTCGACGCCGAGGACGTCGCCCTGCTCGAGGCCCGTGACCTCCTGTTCGCCCGACTGCTGCAGTACCGGGCGTTCAAGCAGGCCGCCGACTGGTTCGGCTCCCGCTGGCTGACCGAGTCCCGGCGCCACGTGCGGAGCGTCCGGCTCGAGGAACGGTTCCGCGTCCGGACCCCCGAGCTCGTCTGGACCCTCTCGGTGCAGGACTTCGCTGCGCTGGCGACCCTGGCGTTCGCGCCGCGGGAGCTCCCGACGGTCGGACTGGACCACCTGCACGCCCCGCTCGTCAGCATCCGGGAGCAGGCCGCGATCGTCGTCTCGATCCTCCGCACGCGTGCCGACGAGGACGTCTCGTTCCGCGAACTGGTCGCCGGCGTCTCGGAGACGGGTATCGTGGTGGCTCGCTTCCTCGCGATCCTGGAGCTTTACCGGAACGCATCCATCTCGTTCGAACAGTTCGAACCGCTCGGGGAGCTGACGCTGCGCTGGACCGCCGACGACTGGTCCGACGAGAGCCTCGCCAACCTGGGAGCCGACTATGACGGATGACGTGCACGACACGTCCAGTGCCGAACCCGGCGGCGCCGACGAGATGGCCGACGCCCGCGCGATCGAGCGCGAGATCCACGAGGCGCACGAGCGTGCCGCCCGGCCAGAGATCCCCGTCGACCGACAGCTCGAGGCGATCCTCATGATCGCCGACGAACCCCAGTCGCTCGTGTCCCTCGGCGCGGCAGTGGGGGCTCCCGTCCCGGTCGTCCGGCAGGCCATCGAGCGTCTCGTGGCGGACTTCGACGGGGTCGACGGCACGATCCGCCGCGGGTTCGAACTCCGCGAGGTCGGCGGCGGCTGGCGCTTCTACGTCCGGCAGGACCTCGACGACGTCGTCGAGCAGTTCGTCGAGGCCGAACGCCCCTCCCGCCTGTCGCAGGCCGCGCTCGAGACCCTCGCGGTCGTCGCGTACAAGCAGCCGATCACCCGGTCGCAGATCGCCTCGATCCGCGCCGTCAACGTCGACGGCGTCGTCCGCACGCTCGTCGCGCGCGGCCTCATCGAGGAGTCGTTCACCGACGCCGAGACCGGCGCCATCAACTACGTCACGTCCGACCTGCTCCTGCAGCAGCTCGGCATCAACTCGCTCGACGAGCTGCCGCTCATCTCGCCCCTCCTGGACGACGGTGCCGGCGGCTTCGAGCAGAACGAAGGGATCCCCGATGGCCGCGTATGAGGAAGAACGACGAGGCGGCCCACGGGGTGGCGCGGGCCGGGACGGCGCAGGTCGTCGGGACGGCGCGGGTCGTCCTGGAGGCGCGTCACGCGACCGCACCGCAGGCTCCGGCCGTGCGGGTGGCCGGTCCGAGAGCGCTGGTCGCGACGACCGCGGCGGGTACCGCGGGCGGGACGAGCGTCCTGCTTCCGGTGGGTACCGGGGCCGTGACGAGCGTCCGTCCTCCGGTGGCGGGTACCGGGGTCGTGACGACCGTGCGGGGTCCGGCCGGCGTGACGAAGACCGCGGGGGCTACCGCGGCCGTGACGACCGTCCGTCGACTGGCGGCGGGTACCGCGGTCGTGATGACCGTCCGTCGACTGGCGGCGGGTACCGCGGTCGTGATGACCGTCCGTCGAGCGGCGGCGGGTACCGCGGCCGTGATGACCGTCCGTCGAGCGGCGGTGGATACCGCGGCCGTGACGAGCGTCCGTCGTCCGCTGGTGGGTACCGGGGGCGTGACGACCGCCGTGATGCTCCGCGCCGTGACGATGACCGTGGAGGCTACCGCGGCCGTGACGAGCGTCCGGCGTCCGGTGGCGGGTACCGGGGTCGTGACGACCGCCGTGATGCCCCGCGCCGTGACGATGACCGCGGTGGCTACCGCGGGCGTGACGAGCGTCCGGCGTCCGGCGGCGGGTACCGGGGGCGCGATGACCGCGGGGGAGACCGGGGTCGGTTCGTCGGCCGCGAGGACGACCGCCGCGGCAGCGACCGCGGCGGGTTCAACCGCCGTGACGACGACCGCGGCGGGTACCGGGGTCGTGACGAGCGCCCCGCGTCCGGTGGGTACCGTGGCCGTGACGATCGGCGTGACGACCGTCGTGACGCCCCCCGACGCGACGACGACCGCCGCCGCGACCCGGCCCGCGAGGACCGCCGTGCCCCGGACGGCCGACCCAGCACGGTGTGGCACAACGGCCGACGCTACGTCGGCGGCACCACCACGGCGCGCAACGGCGACCGGCCCCGGAACACCGGCCCGCGCGGCACCGACCGCCGCACCACCCCGCAGCCCGAGGGCGCCCGCGACCAGCAGGGCCAGCCGCTCGAGGGCACGCCCGAGCGCCCGATCATCCCGGACTGGGACGCGGCGGACGGGACGGCGACCGCCGGGGCCGCGCCGCGCCTCCAGGCAGAGGGGGAGCGCCTGCAGAAGGTGATCGCCGCTGCGGGCGTGGCATCTCGCCGCGTCGCGGAGAACCTGATCGTCGAGGGCCGCGTGACGGTCAACGGCGAGGTCGTCGACGCGCTCGGCCGGCGTGTCGATCCCGAGACCGACCAGATCGCGGTGGACGGCGTCCCGGTGCAGATCGACAGCTCGCGCCGCTACGTGCTGCTCAACAAGCCGACCGGCATGGTCTCGAGCCTGCAGGACGAGCGTGGACGTCGTGACCTCTCCGAGTACGTCGACCGGTACGAGGAGCGCCTGTTCAACGTCGGGCGGCTCGACACCGAGACGTCCGGGCTGCTCGTGCTGACGAACGACGGGGACCTCGCGCACGTCCTGGCGCACCCGTCGTTCGGGGTGACGAAGACGTACATCGCGAAGGTGCGCGGCAACGTGAACCCCGCGACGGTGCAGCGGCTGCTCGACGGTGTGGAGCTCGAGGACGGTCCGATCGCGGCCGACAAGGTCCGCCTGCTCGAGTCCTCGCGCGGGGAGTCGCTCGTCGAGATCACGCTGCACTCCGGTCGCAACCGGATCGTGCGCCGCATGCTCGACGAGGTCGACCACCCCGTCCTCGAGCTGGTCCGGCGGTCGTTCGGGCCGCTGCACCTCGGGTCCCTGCCGATCGGCAAGACCCGGGAGCTGTCGACGGTCGAGCTCGGTTCGCTCCTCCGCATCGCCCGTGAGGCGAAGGGTTCTCCCCAGGCCTCGGACGGCGAAGAGTCCTCGGACTGACGATCGGTAGGCTTGCGGGGTGACCGACGCCACCACCCCGCTCGCCGAACCGGCCATCGACCGGCGGCTCCGGGGACCCGTGCGGATCGTCGGTGCGGGCCTGCTCGGTGCGTCCATCGGCCTGGCGCTGCGTGAGAAGGGTGTCGAGGTCGTCCTCGACGACGTCTCGCCCGCAGCCCTGGCGCTCGCCGTCGACTACGGCGCCGGGCGTCGACCGGCTCCCGGTGACCGTCCGGAACTCGTGGTCGTGGCGGTTCCCCCGGACGTCGTGGCAGCGGTCGTCGAGCGTGAGCTCGCGGCGTTCCCCGATGCCGTGGTGACCGACGTGGCGAGCGTGAAGTCGGGGCCGCTCGCCGCGCTCCGGGCAGCCGGCGCCGACATCTCGCGCTACATCGGCTCGCACCCCATGGCGGGCCGCGAACGCAGCGGGCCGACCGCCGCGCGCGCCGATCTCTTCCTCGGGCAGCCGTGGGTGATCGCCGGGCACGATGACATCACGTACCAGCGTGCCGCCGTGGTGGAAGACCTGGCGCTCGACGTCGGCGCGACCGTGGTCCCGATGGAACCGGAGTCGCACGACCTCGCGGTGGCGTACGTCTCGCACGCACCGCAGCTGGTGTCCACGCTGATGGCCTCCCGGCTGCGGGACGCCCCCGACGGCTCGCTCGGCCTCGCGGGCGGCGGCGTCCGCGACGTGACCCGCATCGCCGCGAGCGACCCGGGGCTGTGGGTGCAGATCATCGGTGCGAACGCGTCGCGCATCCGGCCGGTGCTCGCGGACCTCCGCGACGACCTCGACCGGGTGCTCGCCGCACTCGACGACCCGACCGCCCCCGGTTCGCCCCGCGCCCTCGCCGAGACCATCGCCGCGGGCAACCGCGGCGTCGAACGGCTGCCGGGCAAGCACGGCACCACGAAGCGCTTCGCCCAGGTGGTCGTCCTCGTCGACGACACCCCGGGCCAGATCGCCGCGCTCCTCACGTTCATCGGGGAGATCGGCATCAACCTCGAGGACATGCGCCTCGAACACTCACCGGGCGCGCAGATCGGCATCGTCGAGGTGTCGGTCGTGCCCGAGCAGGAACAGCGACTCGTCGACGAACTCGAGGGTCGCGGATGGAGGATCGCAGCAGCATGGGCCTGAACAACGACGACTCCGGCGTGACCGGTGGACCCGACGGACCCGACACGGGGCTGCCCACGCCCGGCGACCAGCCCGGCCCGATCGGCGGCGCCGGCGGTGCGGGTGGCGGTCTCGACGGGCAGGGCGGCGGCGAGCCCGGTTCGACGCGCGACCCCCTGCCGGCCGGACTGCCGGACGGCGCCTTCGTCGCGAAGTTCGTGATCGCGGTCGACGGTCCCGCGGGCAGCGGCAAGTCGAGCGTGTCCCGTGCCGCGGCGCGCGCGCTCGGCTTCGGCTACCAGGACACCGGCGCCGCCTACCGTGCGCTCGCCTGGCACGCCCTGCAGCAGCAGGTCGACCTCGACGACGCTGCCGCGGTCCTGGCGAGCTGGGACACCTTCGACTACGAGATCGGCACCGACCCGGACGCCTACTTCGTCCAGGTGAACGGCACCGACGTCACCGACGCGATCCGCACGCCCGAGGTCACCGCCGCGGTCGCCCACATCGCGAAGCTGCCCGAGGTCCGGCAGCGGCTCGTGCAGCTCTTCCGGAACGTGATGCGCAAGGCCGAGGGCCGGGGCATCATCACCGAGGGGCGTGACATCACCACGGTCGTCGCGCCCGACGCCGAAGTCCGGATCCTCCTCACGGCCGACGAGTCCGTTAGAATGGCTCGGCGCTCGGCTGAGGTCACCACCCAGTCGGCCGCCGAGACC
Organism: Curtobacterium sp. C2H10; assembly: GCF_025407985.1. Classification (NCBI taxonomy): domain Bacteria; kingdom Bacillati; phylum Actinomycetota; class Actinomycetes; order Micrococcales; family Microbacteriaceae; genus Curtobacterium; species Curtobacterium sp. C2H10. The sequence continues at coordinate 95,107 of NZ_JABXGF010000005.1, forward strand.
TCCGCCGCACTCGCTCGTCGCGACGCGGCGGACGCGAAGGTCGTCGACTTCATGAACGCCGCCGACGGCGTCACGACGCTCGACTCCACCGACCTCGACTTCGACCAGACCGTGCAAGCGGTCGTCGACCTGGCCCGCGCGACCGGGCACTGACCACCAGGGCCACGCGCGGCCACGCACTGACAACACGCGGCCGAAGGGTCGCCGGCAAGGACACCCACATGGCGCAGCTGGACAACCCAGAACACGACGACTTCCCCGAGTACGACGACGCCCTCGGCGAGCGGATCGCCGGGCTCGACGAAGCCGAGGCCGAGCAGCGGGCGAACGCGCTCCGCGCCGGGCTCGAAGACTACGAGCTCGACGAAGAGGACGTCGCCCTGCTCGAAGCCGGGCAGCTCGGCGAGGACGGCATCACGTACCTGCCGGCTTACCCGGTCCTCGCGATCGTCGGGCGACCGAACGTCGGCAAGTCGCAGCTGGTGAACCGCATCCTCGGTCGCCGCGAAGCCGTCGTGCAGGACACCCCGGGTGTCACGCGTGACCGCGTCGCCTACAAGGCGGAGTGGAACGACAAGCGCTTCACCCTCGTCGACACCGGCGGGTGGGAGCCCGACGCCAAGGGCATCAACGCCTCCGTCGCCGCCCAGGCCGAGGTCGCGATCGACCTCGCCGACGCGGTGCTCTTCGTCGTGGACGTCACGGTCGGCATCACCGCCACCGACGAGCACGTCGTGAAGATGCTCCGCGGCACCGACCGTCCGGTCATCGTCGTCGCGAACAAGTCGGACGACGACCGGCGCGACCTCGACGCCTACGAGCTCTGGAACCTCGGTCTGGGGCAGCCGTACCCGGTGTCGGCGCTGCACGGTCGTGGCGTCGCCGATCTCCTCGACCTCATCATCAAGACACTCCCCGACACCTCGGCCGTCGCCAAGCAGGAGGTCGGCGGACCCCGTCGCGTCGCGATCCTCGGCCGTCCGAACGTCGGCAAGAGCTCGCTCCTGAACAAGGCCGCCGGCGAAGAGCGCGTCGTCGTCAACGAGCTGTCGGGGACGACCCGCGACCCGGTGGACGAGCAGATCGAGCTCGGCGGCCGTGTCTGGCGCTTCGTCGACACCGCCGGCATCCGCAAGCGCGTGCACCTCCAGCAGGGGGCCGACTTCTACGCCTCGCTCCGCACGACGGCAGCGCTCGAGAAGGCCGAGGTCGCCGTGGTCGTCCTCGACGTCACCGAGCCGATCTCCGTGCAGGACCTCCGCATCATCGACCTCGTCCTCGAGTCCGGTCGTGCGCTGGTGCTGGCCTACAACAAGTGGGACCTGCTCGACGACGACCGCCGTCGCTACCTCGAGCGCGAGATCGAGCAGGACCTCGCGCACGTGGCGTGGGCCCCGCGCGTCAACATCTCCGCACGCACCGGTCGCCACCTCGAGAAGCTCGTGCCGGCCCTCGAGACCGCGCTCGACTCGTGGGACACCCGCATCCCGACGGGCAAGGTCAACGCCTTCATCGCCGAGCTCGTGCAGGAGCACCCGCACCCGGTGCGTGGTGGCAAGCAGCCCCGCATCCTGTTCGGGACCCAGGCGTCGAGCCAGCCGCCGACGTTCGTGCTCTTCACGACGGGCTTCCTCGACCCGCAGTACCGACGCTTCATCACGCGTCGACTGCGCGAGGTCTGGGGCTTCTCGGGCACGCCGATCAACGTCAACATGCGGGTGCGCGAGCGCCGCAAGCGCTGAGGTCGATCAGGGGATCCGACATGACGAGGGCGAGTCGACGATGGCTGTTCGCAGCGGTCGCTCTGCTCGCCCTCGTCGCGGTCCTGGTCGCTTGGCGCGCCATCCAGACCGAGCGTGGCATCGACGCTGCGGAGCCGGTCGCGACGACGACCCCGCTCGCCGAACAGGGTCTGCAGGGCGGCGCGCTCGTGTCCCCGTCGAACACGCTCGGCGCCCCGGTCCCCGAGCCCGCCACGGATGACCATGCCGACGGGTCGCCCATCGACCCGTGGTGGCGGCGCGTCCCGCCGGTGGCCGGCGACCTCGTCCCGATCGCTCCGATCGACGGGATCGCCTCGGGACACGACCGGTCCGCCTCGGGACACGTCCGGATCGCCCGCGCCGGGGAGCACCTGCTCGTCAGGATCACGGACCTCCGAGTGGCGTCCTCCGACACGGAGCTGCCGGGGGTCCGGGTGGTGCTCTCCGAGGGCACGGTCGTCGGCGCGCGGCCCGGGCTCTGGACGGGGCACGAGGACGATGACGACCTCGGCACGATCCCGTCCGACGTGGGGACGATCACCTTCGACCTCGAGGCACCCCGCGGCATCCCGGACCCGGTCCGCTCGCTCGTCCTGCTGGACCCCGACTCCGGTGCGGTCCTCGGGGGAGCTGCGCTCCTGCCGACCGACTGAGGCGTCGTCGGTCTGGAGGCACGGTGCCGGTTCACGCCGGGGGACACGGCAGGGTGGTGCGGTGCCGGATCGCGCCGCCGGATACGGCACCATGGGAGGGTGACGCAGCAGAACGCCGGGCTCGGTGCCCTCGCCGACCGCCTGTGGTGCCGTCTGCACCTCGACCGACTGGCCGGCGGACGGCAGGCGGACTACGTCATCCGCGAGGACATGCTCGACCACCCCGAGACCGTCCGCTCCTTCCGGTGGATCCGGTGGCTGCTCGTCGCCGAGACCGTCGTCGGCCTGACGGCGATCGTCGTGGCGATCCTCCTGACGCACGCCGGGCAGACGGTTCCGTGGGCGGTGTGGTTCCGTGCGACCGTCGTCCTGCTCATCACGCTGACGCTCTACGTGTTCGCGTGGCGAGCGCAGCTCGGGTACTACTGGGCGTACCAGCGGCTGCGGTTGTTCAGCCGGATCTTCCCGGTCGTGACGCTCGTGGTCGCGGCGATCCCAGGGCTCTACCCGTTCTGGATGGTCATCGAGCAGATCGTGTTCTCGCTGCTGATGATCGGTATCGGGGACGTGCTGACGACCGACCACATGCGGGCCGCGTTCCCGAAGCCGGCGCGACGCTCGGGGCCTGCGGCGGGCTGAGGGGGCGGTGGCGGCACGCGGTGAGAGCGCTGGGTAGTGCCGAGCCGATGCGACATCGTCGACGTCGTTCGACACCGGTGATGTCGCTCGTTGCAGGCGCACACCGTTGCACGCGCGGGGCAACGACTCAGTCGAGGTCGTACGACGTCGACGATGTCGTTCCGAGTCGGCCCGCCGCGCCGCCCGCGCCGCCCGCAGCCCCCGCGGCCAGGCTCGCGAGCAGCGCCAACGCCCCCGCCGAGGGCGACCCCGGTTCGGCGTGGTGCAGCACGAGCAGCTGCCCGTCCGTCCCGCCGATGCCGAGCTTCTCCCGCCGGAGCTCGAGCTCGCCCACCTCCGGGTGCCACATCCGCACGGTGCCCCCGGCGAGCGGCCGGACGTCGTGCCGCGCCCACAGCCGACGGAAGTCCTCGCTGCCGAGGGACAGTTCGCCGACGAGCGAGGTGATCGCCGGATCGTCCACACGGGTCCCGATGGAGGACCGGAACGCGGCCACCATGCCGCCCATCTGCTGCTCCCAGTCCGGGTAGCGCCCCTGCTCGGTGTGGCCGAGGAACATCGTGCGCAGCCGGTTCTCGCCGGCACGCATCCCGGGCGCCAACGCGGACGCGAGCCGGTTGGCGGCGAGCACGTCGAACGCACGGTTCTCGACGAAGGCGGGCAACCCGACGACGTCGAGCAACTGCAGCGTCCCGGTCGGGACCCGGTCACTCCGGCCTCCGCGGGATCCCCTGGCCCGATCGGGCGCAGCGGCACCCGACCCGGATGCGCTGGCCAGACCCCGCAGGTACGCGTTCGCCGTGGCGTCGAGGCCGAACACCCGTGCGATCGCGTCGAGCACCTGCCCCGACGGGTTCCGGTCACGCCCTTGTTCGAGACGGAGGTAGTAGTCCGCGCTGATCCCGGCGAGCGTCGCCACCTCCTCGCGGCGCAGCCCCGGCGTGCGTCGGACGCCGGTGACGCGCAGCCCGGCGTCCTCCGGGCGCACGAGCGCACGCCTCGCCCGGAGGTACTCGCCGAGGGTGTTGTCGCTCACCCCTCGATGCTACGGACCCGGCGCGGTCCGTTCCTGGTCCCCGTGGTCCCAGGGTCGACGGGGACCTGTCCGTCCCGGCGGACCGGGAGCATCGTGGTGGACATGACCGACACCACACTCCCCGGCGGTTCCTTCCGCCTCGCCGACGACCTCGACCTCACCCGCGTCGGGTACGGCGCCATGCAGCTCGCGGGCCCCGGCGTCTTCGGGCCGCCCACCGACCGCGACGAGGCGATCCGCGTCCTCCGCACCGTCGTCGAGCTCGGGATCACCCACATCGACACGGCCGACTTCTACGGCCCGCACGTCACGAACGAGGTCATCCGCGAGGCCCTCCACCCGTACGCCGACGGCCTGCACATCGTGACGAAGGTCGGTGCCCGGCGTGACGCGGAGGGCGGTTGGCCGCACGCCCGCGAGCCGCACGAGCTCGTCGAACAGGTGCACGACAACCTGCGCAACCTCGGGCTCGAGCAGCTCGACGTGGTGAACCTCCGCGTCGGCGGGTTCGACGCCCCGGAGCCGGGCAGCCTCGCGCCGCAGTTCGAAGCCCTCGCCGAACTCCGGCAGCAGGGCCTCATCAAGCACCTCGGGCTGTCGACCGTGAACGCCGAGCAACTCGCCGAGGCGCAGTCGATCGCCCCCGTCGTCTGCGTGCAGAACTTCTACAACGTCGCCCGCCGCGAGGACGACGCGATGGTCGACAGCACGGCCGCGCAGGGCATCGCCTACGTGCCGTACTTCCCGCTCGGCGGCTTCTCGCCGCTGCAGTCCGGTGCGCTCGACGCCGTCGCGGAGCGGCTCGGAGTGTCGCGGCTGACCGTGGCGCTGTCGTGGCTGCTCCAGCGCTCGCCGAACATGCTCCTCATCCCGGGGACCTCGTCCGTCGCGCACCTGCGCGACAACGTCGCGTCGGCGGGCTTCGCCCTGCCGTCCGACGCGCTCGCCGAGCTGGACGCGATCGGCGCCTGAACCGCACCCCGGCGGACTGGAGGCGCGGTGCCGGCCCGCACCGTGCCTCCGGTGTGCGACGATGACCGCCGGGGCGGCGCCCATCGGGGCGTCCGGGGGAGGTCCGACATGACAGCACGTTCGTCCGGCGACCGCACGATCGGCGCGAGCAGCTGGTGGCTGGCTGCGCCCGGGGCCGTCGCACTGATCGCCGGCGTCGCACACGCGGTCGGCCTAGCGCGCGTGTTCACCGAGGGGTTCCCACCGTGGTGGGTGGTGACGGGGATCGTCTCGCTCGCCGCGCTCCTCGCCACGGTGGTGGCCCTGTTCCGGGTGCCCGGGCCGCGTCCGGCAGCGGTCGTCGTCGCAGCGGCCGGGTTGTTCGTGGCCGGCGGGACGCTCCTGGTCGACGTGGCCGTCGTCGTCTTCCTGCAGTGGGTTGCCGACGGCCTGAGCAACCCGAGCGGCTGACGCCGGAGTCAGGCGACCGTGGCCAACGCGAACGGGAGCACGGCCGACGCTCCGGCCCGCCGCAGTTCGCGCCCCGCCACGGTCATCGTCCACCGGCTGTCGACGAGGTCGTCCACGAGCAGCACCGGCCCCTCGTGCGACTGCAGCGCGGCCCCAAGCGCGGGATCGACCACGAACGTGTCCCACACCCCCGACAACCGGTAGGCGCTGTTCGTCGCACCGTCGCCGCGCGGCGTCCCACCGTTCCGACCGAGGGTGCCCAGGAACTGCAACCGCCCGATCGAGGACAGTGCCTGCGCGAGCGACCCGACGAGTTCGGGCCGTGACCGCGACGACATCGCGACGACCCCGGTCGGACGTGTCTCCCACGGCCAGTCCTTGAGCGCACGGACGCACCCGTCGACGAGCTCCCGCGAGATCGGGGCATCGGGAACCCCCGGTGCGAAGAGGGCACGGAGCGGCCCACCCCACCCGAGGTCGGTGAGTCGGGCGACGGCGCGTCCGGGCTGGACGAGCTCGTCAGCGCTGATCTTGCCGCGCACGGGGACGCCGAGCGACGACATCCCCGACGGCCACTGGGCGCGCGGGGCGATCTCGACCCCGACCTTGTCGAGCGCCGCGGCGGCACCCGAGGCGTCCGACGACGACACCGACGTCGGGTACCAGGCGTCGGTGCAGTTGTCGCAGCGACCGCACGGTTCGGCGGACGGGTCGTCGAGGTCCTGCTGCAGGAGCTGCATGCGGCACTGCGACGTGGACTCGTAGTCGAGCATCGAGGCGGCCTCGGCAGCGCGGGCTGCGGCGACCCGCTCGTAGCGGGGTGCGTCGTACTCCCACGGCTGCCCGGTGGCGACCCACCCGCCGGCGACGCGCTGGACCGCGCCGTCGACGTCGAGCACCTTGAGCAGGAGTTCGAGGGTGGAGCGCTTGATGTCGACCAGTCCCTCGAGGGCGACGGTCGACATCGCGGAGCCACGGGACAGCGCGTGCAGCACCGCGGACGCCCGGGACTCGGTCGGCATCGAGGCGCTCGCGAAGTACTGCCAGATCTCCTGGTCTTCACGCCCGGGCAGCAGGAGCACGTCGGCGTTGTCGGTGGCGCGACCGGCGCGACCGATCTGCTGGTAGTACGCCACGGGGGAGGACGGCGCCCCGACGTGGACGACGAAGCCCAGGTCCGGCTTGTCGAACCCCATGCCGAGCGCACTCGTCGCGACGAGTGCCTTCAGCTCGTTGCCCTTGAGCTGCTGCTCGAGCTGCTCGCGCTCGTCGGTGTCGGTGCGCCCGGTGTATGCGCGGACCCCGTACCCGTTGTCGCGCAGGAGCCGGGCGATGTCCTCGGCCGCCGAGACGGTGAGCGTGTAGATGATGCCGCTGCCCGGCAGGTCGCCGAGGTGCGAGAGCAACCAGCCGAGCCGCTGTCGGGCGTCGGGGAGCGACAGCACGCCGAGCCGCAGCGAGGCCCGCGCGAGGGACCCGCGGATGGTGAACACGGGTTCGTCGGGGCCGGCGGTCAGCTGCTCGGCGACGTCCTCGACCACGCGCTCGTTCGCCGTCGCGGTGGTGGCGAGCACGGGCACGCCGTGGGGGAGCGACCGGATGAGCTCGGCCAGCCGGCGGTAGTCCGGCCGGAAGTCGTGCCCCCAGTCGGAGATGCAGTGCGCCTCGTCGACGACGAGCATGCCCATGCGGGCGATGAGCGTCGGCAGCTGTTCGTCGCGGAACCTCGGGTTGTTGAGCCGCTCGGGGGAGACGAGCAGGACGTCCACCTCGTCGCGGGCGAGCGCCGCCTGCGTCTCACCCCACTCGTGCGCGTTCGCCGAGTTGATCGACACCGCACGCACCCCGGCCCGGGCAGCCGCGGCGACCTGGTCGCGCATGAGTGCGAGCAGCGGCGACACGAGCACGGTCGGGCCGCCCCCGCGTCGCCGGAGCAGCAGGGTCGCGAGGAAGTACACGGCGGACTTCCCCCACCCGGTGCGCTGCACCACGAGGGCGCGCTGCCGATGCTCGACCAGCGCCGAGATCGCCTCGAGCTGCCCGGGGTGGAACACCGCGTCGGGCCGCCCGGTCAGGGCGTGCAGCGCCTCCTGCGCCTCCGCAGCGATCGCGGGGGACGGCGGAGCAGGTGACGGGGCTACAGACATGACCCCATGCTGTCAGCACCGACCGACGAAACGTGGGTCGCGCCTCCAGTCTGTGGAAAACGCTACTGGTACGTGATCAGCGACGGTGTCGGCGCCACGTCCGCCATGGTCTGCTGCGGCGTCAGCATCGGCTGGTCCTCGTCGTAGAAGTTCTTCCATCCCCAGTGGATGCCCTCGGGCGCCCCGACGTGCAGCGCCTTCCACGTCGCCTGCTTGTCCGGCTGCGACCCCTGTCCGTCGACGTGTACGAGCATGTCGAGCTCGGGGTGCTGCTCGAGCGACGCGCGGTCCTGGATCATCGACAGCCGGAACTGGTGGAGCACGAACGCCTTCGGGGGGAGCCCCTTCGAGCGGACCAGGTCCGCGAGCCACGAGGACACCTCGTTCACCTCGGAGGCCTTCACACTCCCGATCTGCTCGAGCGGGACCTGGTCGTGCCCGAGCCGCCACTCGGGGTCGAGCGCCAGCCACACGCCCGGCTTCGACAGGAGCGACTCGTACCGCTTCGCCTGCGACAGGAAGTCCGCGCGCCCCGGCTGGAGATCGAGGATCACGGGCATGCCGGCGTCGTGCGCGGCGTCGACGTAGGGCTCGAGCGTCGACACGGGCAGCTCGGTCGAGTAGTCCCCGTCCGCGCCGGCGTCCCCGGCGGCGACGGTCGCGATGACCTCCATCGCGGGCGTGATCGGCACGTCGCCGAGCCCCTTGTAGGACGCCGCGACGGACTTCGCGCGCTGCACCGTCGCCGTCGGGTCCTGTTCGCCGAGGACGCCGAGCGCCGGCGCTCCCGGCGCACCGTAGAGCGCCACGTACCGGTGGCCGTCGAACGGCCGCTGACCGCCGTCGGGCAGCTGCCACCCGTTCTCGGCGGCGCGGACGGTCCACTCCGGGTCCGGCAGGTCGGCGAACGCCGCCCCCACCAGCACCGTCGGGTGGTCGCTCCGCTCGTGCAGTGCGGTCACGACGTCCGGCGCGGCCGCGGGGTCCGTCACACCGTCCGGCATCGTCACGACGCGGGCACCCGCCGCCTTCGCGGTCGCCACGGATGCGGCGTCGGCGGTCGCGTCCGCCACGACGACGGTGGCCTGCCTGGAGGCGCGGCTCGGCTCCGGCGCGTCCCCGCCGTCCGGCGCGTCCTGCTCGGGGACGTCGGTGTCGATCGCGACGTCGCCCTCGGCCTGGTACCAGCGGGCGCCGAGGCGCTCGAGTTCGTGCGCCGCCGGCGACCCGTCCTTCGCCGTCGACTCGCCCTTCCCCGTCGACTCGTCCTTCCCGGTGAGGAGGACCGGGACGTGGGCCGCCTCGGCGGCGCTCGCCGCGGACCGCACGGCGTCGGCGTCGTCGGCGGGCGCGACGACGGCTCCGGGAGCGGACGCGAACAGCGCGCGGCTCGTCCGGACGGACCGTTCGGCGGCGTCGGACTGGGCCGCGACCGACACGGACTCCGCCGTCGCCTTCGCGAGGGTCGGCCGGGGTGTCTCGGTCTGTGACCCGGTGCACCCGGCGGCTCCGAGCAGCAGGCCGGCTGCTGCGAGTGCGAGGAGGACACGGGAGGTGGGACCGGAACGCATCCGGCCACCCTACGAGCCGGCCGGCGGGGACCCTGGGAATCCGACGGGTGTCGTGTGGAGCCGCGACGCACTGGACGACTCGCGCGGGACGACACCGCGTGGCGCGGGAGGGGGCCGGCGTCCGCTATGCTGGTCGGGTTGCTCCGCGCTCCGGTCGGACGCGGGCGACGTGGGTCCCTCGGGGCTCGCGGGCTGTGGCGCAGCTTGGTAGCGCACTTGACTGGGGGTCAAGGGGTCGCAGGTTCAAATCCTGTCAGCCCGACCGGAAAGCCCCGACGGAACGCTGGTTCCGTCGGGGCTTCAGTCGTTCGCGGCAGCCACCAGGTCGGACGTCCACGTCATCGGACCGGAGGCGCGTGGCGGGCCCGCACCGTGCCTCCTGGAAGGCGGTGGAGCTGCCGTCAGCCGACCACCGGAGCCGGGGGGACGGTCAACCGCATGACGGTCTTGCTCGTGCCGATGTGGCGCTCGAACGTGAAGCCCGCCTGCTCGAACATCGCCCTCGTGCCGTTGTGCAGGAAGGACGATGAGGTCCGCGTGCCCGGAGTGAGCTCGTTCGGGAACGAGACGACCTCGCCGCCGCCAGCCTCCGCGATCAACCCCAGCGCACCGTCGAGCGCTTCGCGAGCGACCCCGGACCGCCGGTGGTCCCGGTCGACGAAGAAGCACGTGATGCGCCACGGAGGCGGCGCGGGTTCGCCGGCGTCGTACTGCTTGCGGTGGTAGATGTTCGGCAGCTCCACCGGGCTGCCGAACTGGCACCAGGCGATCGCGTCCTCGCCCTCGAACACCAGGGCCGCGTGTGCGACCCCTTCGTCCACGAGGCGCGCGGTGGCGCGGTGGCGGTGATGAAACGCACGATCGCCCGGCGGTCTCAGCGCCCGATGGTCGCCACGGCCCCCGGCGCCCACCCGAGCGCCGGCCCGAGCCGCTCCGCCATGTCCGTGACGATCTGCGCGTAGTCCTCCGCCTCGAACGAGAACGGCAGCGCGAAGGCGACCTCCGTGGCCACCTGGTACCCGGCGTCCGCGCGCAGCCGATCAGCGATCTCGGCCGACGTCCCGACCAGGTCGGCGGCGAAGAGCAGCTTCCCCGGCCCCATCGGCACCCCGCCGCGACCCGCCCGACCCTCGGCGTAGGCGCGGTACCGGGCCTCCTGTTCCGGTGTCGCGGTGTCGGTGGGGATCACGACGAGACCCTGCGAGACACGGGCGGTCGCCGGCGACGGGTGCGCCTCCAGGTACGCCTCGATCTGCGCGCGCTGGTTCGTCGCGAAGTCCGTGCCGATCTCGCTCCGCGTCACGCTCGAGGTGAGCAGGTGGAAACCGTTCCGCGCCGCCCACACCGCTGACCGCGTGCTGCCCGTGCCGTACCAGAGCCGGTCGGCGAGGCCCGGGCTCTGCGGCTGCACGGTCGTGGCGAACTCCTCGATGCCGCGCTGCTCGGCGACCTCGACGACCGGGTCGCCCCGGACGAGGTCACGGAAGCGCAGGAGTCGGGCGTCGCCGAAGTCCTCCTGCTCGGCGGTGTCCGGGTACAGCGCGTCCCGGTAGAGGTCGTAGTGCATCGGGGTGCCGGAGGAGAAACCGGGGTTGAGACGGCCACCGAGGAGCACGTCGACCGTCGCCAGGTCCTCGGCGAGCCGGAACGGGTTCTCGGCGCCGATCGGTGTGACGGCGGTCCCGAGCGCGATCCGGGAGGTCCGCTGTGAGGCGGCGGCCATCAGTGCGACGGGGGAGGAGATGCCGTGCTGCACGTGCCGGTGCCGCAACCACGCGCTGTCGAAGCCCAGGGCCTCGGCGCGCTCGATGACCCGGAGGGTCTCCTCGTGACCGAGTCGGGGCCGTGCCGGGTCGAACGACCCGATAGTGAGGAAGCCGAGGCGTTCGAGGGGGCGTCCGTCGAGAGGCATGCGTCGATCGTGGCAGACGGACCGACGGAAGATCGTGCCAGACGGACCGACGCAAACCGGACTCCCAGGCGAACACGCATGTTCCGCCCCTAGTGTCGCGCCAAGCGCAAACGCGTGAACTCACTCGCATTGGTTGAAGGACCGATCCGTACCGGAAGGCGGTCCTCATGACCACCACTCCGCTCGCACCGGGTTACACCCGCACCCGTCCCGCAACAGGTCCCCGCAAGGGCACCTCGACCTACTCCGCGCTGCTGGCGCAGGTGAAGGACAACGGCCTCCTGCGCCGCCGCACCGGTTTCTACTGGTCCCTGTTCGGAACCCTCATCGGCACCCTCGCCCTCGCCTGGGTCGCGTTCGCGTTCCTCGGCGATTCGTGGTTCCAGCTCATCGTCGCCGGAGCCCTCGGCGTCCTCTTCACGCAGTTCGCGTTCCTCTCGCACGAGGCCGCGCACCGCCAGGTCTTCGCCTCGCAGAAGTGGAACGACCACGCCGGCCGCTGGCTCGGCACGTTCATGGTCGGCCTCAGCTACTCGTGGTGGATGAACAAGCACACCCGCCACCACGGCAACCCGAACACCGTCGGCAAGGACCCGGACATCGCGCCGGACGGCATCCGCTTCCTGCCGGAGGACGCCGCGTCGGTGAAGGGCCCGCTCATGACGACGTTCATGCGCTTCCAGGGCTGGCTGTTCTTCCCCCTCCTCACGCTCGAGGGCCTGAACCTGCACCGCTACGCCGTGATGAGCATCGTCACGGGCAACGGCACGAAGGCCGACGTGAAGCACCGCTGGCTCGAGGCCGGCCTGCTCGTCGCCCGCTTCGGCATCTACCTGACGATCGTGTTCTGGTTCCTGCCCTTCGGCATGGCGTGCGCGTTCCTCGGGGTCCAGCTCGCCGTCTTCGGTGTGATGATGGGCGCCTCGTTCGCCCCGAACCACAAGGGCATGCCGACCATCGCGCATGACGCCAAGGTCGACTTCTTCTCGCGCCAGGTCCGCACCTCCCGCAACATCCGCGGTGGCTGGTGGGTCTCGTTCCTCATGGGCGGCCTGAACTACCAGGTGGAGCACCACCTGTTCCCGTCGATGCCGCGTCCGGCGCTGAAGCAGGCCCGCCTGCTCGTCCGTGACCACTGCGACACGCTCGACGTGCCCTACACCGAGACCACCCTGCTGCGCTCGTACGGCATCGTCGTCCGGTACCTCAACCGGGTCGGGCTCGCTGCTCGTGACCCGTTCGCCTGCCCGATGGTCGCGCAACTGCGCATCCACTGAGAGGGGTGGCTCTGATGCCCACCGGAACCGTCAAGTGGTTCGACAACAACAAGGGGTTCGGCTTCATCACCCCGGACGACGGGTCCGACGACCTGTTCGCCCACTTCTCCAGCATCGTCGCGTCGACGGGCCTGCGCTCGCTCGAGGACACCGACCACGTCCGCTACGTGGTCGGCCCCGGCAAGAAGGGTCCGCAGGCCGACGAGATCTCCGTGATCCGCGGCTGACGTCACCAGGTGACGGACGGGAGGCGCGGTGCCAGCTGGCACCGCGCCTCCCGTCTGTCCATGGCCGGGATCAGGGCGTCAGGACGATCCGTCCGAAGACCTCGCCGTCGTCCATGCGGCGGTGCGCTTCCGCAGCGTCTGCGAGCGGCAGCACCGCGTCGACGACCGGGGACAGGGTCCCCGCGGCGGCCGCGCGGAAGAGCTCCGTCCGCGTCGACGCCAGGGCGTCGCGCGGCACGGAGTCGAGACTGAAGGTCGCGACCGACCGCGACTGCTGGAAGCCGCGGAGCAGGTGCGCACCGAAGTCCGCCGGGGGCATGCCGGCCACGGCGCCGACGAGGACCAGCCGACCGTTCGGTGCCAGACGGTCGATGAACGCGGGCATCGCGGGGCCGCCGACGACGTCGATGACCACGTCGTACGACTCCGGCCCGTCGCCCGCGCCCTGTCGGTCGAGCACGTGGGTGGCGCCGAACCCGCGCAGACGGTCGCCTCGCTCGGCCGAACCCGTCGTCACCGCGACCGCCGCGGCACCGGCCTGTGCGGCGAGCTCGACCGCGGCGATCCCGATGCTGCCGGCGGCTCCGCGTACCAGCACCCGTTCGCCCGGGGCGAGGTGCGCGTGCGCCAGCGCGAACCGGGCGACCGGGGCGGCCGACCCCAGGGCGACGGCGTCCACGGCGTCGAACCCGTCCTCGAGCGGTGTGAGGTCCCCGGTCCCGGCGACGACACGCTCGGCGTACGCGCCACCGACGCCCGTGAACGCCCAGACCCGGCGGCCGAGCCAGTCGACGTCCCGCTGGTCCCCGACGGCGACGACGCGCCCGGCGACCTCGCTGCCCGGGACGTACCCGGGCTCGAGTCCGGGGCGCGCGATCGTCCCGCGCCGGATGACGGCGTCCACGCCGCCGACGCCGATCGCCTCGACGTCGACGAGGACCTGGCCGGGTGCGGCGACGGGTTCGGGGAGCTCGGTGGGGACGAGGCCGTCCGGCGGACCGAAGGACTGGATGGTGACTGCGTGCATGCTCGCGACGCTAACGGACGCCCACGTCCACTTGACTAAAGTGGGAGCGATGATGGACGAGACGTCTCACCTCCGATCCGACGCACGCGAGAACCGCGACCGCGTGCTGCAGGCCGCGCGCGAGCTGTTCGGCGCGCGCGGCCTCGACGTGACGATGCGGGACATCGCCCGGCACGCGGGGGTCGGGCCGGCGACGCTCTACCGGCGGTTCCCGACCAGGCAGGACCTCGTCGACGCCGCGTTCGAGGACGAGCTCGAGCTCTGCCGGAGCATCGTCCTCGAGGGTGCCGCGCTCCCGGACCCCTGGCTGGGCCTGCGTTCCGTCGTCGAGCGGACCGTCGAGTTGAACGCCCGCAACCAGGGCTTCGTCGATGCGCTCGTCGCCGCGGGCCAGGTGTCCGACCGGCTCGCACGGCACCGCGCCGAGCTCCTGCACGCGATGGCGGGCCTGGCGTTGCGAGCCAAGGCCGAGGGACGGTTGCGGCCCGACTTCGTCGTCGACGACCTGCTCCTCGTGCTGCTCGCGGCGCGGGGGCTGGGCGGGGACGGCCCGGCCGAGCGACTCGATGCCGCGCGGCGGTTCGCCGCGCTCGCACTCGACTCCTTCCGGGCGTCGGCCACGAACGAGCCGCTGCCCGAGCCCGCGCGCGTCGTGGGGGCCGTGCTCCGCGCCGCGGTCTGACCGTGCTGCCGTCCCGACCGGGTACGCCCGCGCGCCCGCGGCCTACTTGATCCCCGTCGAGGCGATGCCCTGCACGAACTGCCGCTGGAACGCCAGGAAGACCACGAGCAGCGGCAGCACCGTCACGGTGGCGATCGCCATCACGGCACCCCACGGCGAACTGAACGCCGGGTTGTTCGTCAGCGTCGACAGCGCGACCGGCACGGTGAGGTTCTCGTTGCCCTGCAGCACGACGAGCGGCCAGAGGAAGTCGTTCCACCGCGTCATGAACCCGAGGATCACGAGCACCCCGACGAGGGGACCGCAGGTCGGCAGCACGACCCGGAAGAACGTCTGGAACTCGCCGGCGCCGTCGAGCCGCGCGGCCTCCATCAGTGCGTCCGGCACCCCGAGCATGAACTGCCGGGCGATGAAGATCCCGACCACGTCGAAGACCGTCGGCAGGATGACCGCCCAGGGGGAGTCGACGAGCCCGATCTTCGCGACGACGAGGAAGCTCGGCACGAGGGTGACCTGGATCGGGATCATGATCGTGACGAGGAACGCCGAGTAGAGCAGCCCCCGCCCGACGAACCGGAACTTCGCCAGGGCGTACCCGGCCATCAGCGAGACGACGACGCTCAGCGCGGTGCCGACACTGGTGATGAGCGCGGAGTTCCCGAGCCACCGCCAGACCGGCTGCGTGCTGAACACCTGCGTGTAGTTCTCGAAGGTGGGCCGGGTCGGGAAGAGCGAGAACGTGCCGCTCTGCGACTGGCCGCCAGGGGTGAGCGCGGAGACGACCATCCAGTACAGCGGGAAGACCATCAGGATCGCCAGCGCGGTGAGTCCGGCGACGAGCACCCAGCGGCCCGGGCGCGGCTTCCGCCGCCCGGCGGTCGGACGGGAGGCGCGGGTCGAGCCCGCAACGGACAGCGCCATCAGATGGCCTCCTCTGCCTTCTTGTTGGCCCGCTGCCGGAGCAGCGTGAACACGAGCAGGATCGCGACGAGCACCAGCCCGAGTGCCGCGGCGTACCCCATCCGCGCGTCGATGAACGCGGACCGGAACACGTACTGGATGAGCACCGTGGTGGAGAAGCCGGGGCCGCCGCCGGTCATCACGTAGATGACGTCGAACGCCTGCAGCGAGAACACCACGTTGAGGATGAGCAGGATCGACGTCGTCGGGCGCAGGAGCGGCCACGTGATCGTCCGGAACCGCACCCACCGCGAGGCGCCGTCGATCGCGGCTGCCTCCTTGAGCTCGGCGGGCACGGACTGCAGCGCACCGAGGTAGATCACCATGCAGAACCCGATCCGGGTCCACACGACGACGATCACCAGGGTCGCCATCGCCCAGCCGGGCGCGGTCAGCCAGGGCACGCGGCCGAGACCGAGCGCCTCGAGCAGGTTGTTCACCACGCCGTAGTCACCGTTGAAGATCCACGACATGATGACGCCGACCACGACGCCGGCGGCGACCATCGGCACGAAGAAGAGCGCACGGAACACCGAACGCCCGGGCAGCGGTCGGTTGAGCGCCACCGCCAGGGCGAGGCCGATCGCCATCGCGGTCGGGACGGTCCCGATCGTGAAGACGAGCGTGTTCCGCAGCGCCGTCCCGATCAACGGGTCGGAGCCCATGTCGACGAAGTTCTTCCCGCCGACCCAGGTGCCGTCGCCGAGCGAGGTTCTCGAGTCCTGGAAGCTCAGGGCGATCGCGGTCACGATCGGGATGAGCGAGAAGCCGAGGAACAGCAGCGCCGCGGGGCCGACGAACACCCAGGGGACGAACCGGCCCTGGCGTCGTCGTGCGGCACCACCGACGGGGAGCCCACCGGTCGGCGGGGCGGTCGACGCCGTGGTCCGGACCGGCGCGGTCTCAGTTCGCAGTGACACTGCGCATCGCCTCCATCATCTGGCTCGAGGCCTCCTTCGGGCTGAGCTGCCCGAGCAGGCACAGGTCGAGGTAGTCGGCGAACACCGCGTTGAGCGACGAGAAGTACTGCCCGCTCTCGGCCTTCACCATCGACAGCGGGATGGTCGACCCCTGGTCGATGAACCGCTGCATGGTGTCCGAGTTCGCGGCGTACCCGATGTCCGCCGCGTCGAGGGACTCGCGGGCGGGCAGCCAGTTGCCGTCGTGGCAGAACTGCTGCATCTTCGGCCGCGAGGTGATCATCGCGACGAGTTCGGCCGCGAGCTCGGGGTGCTTGCTCGACTTCGTGACGGCGAGGGCGTTGCCGCCGAGGTCACTCGCCTCACCGACGTTCCGGATCATCGGCGCCGTGCCCCAGTTGTCCCGCATGTCGGTGTCGAGCTGCACGATCGACTCCGGGTTGTTGAGCATCATGCCGATCTGCCCGGTCAGGAACAGGTTGCGGGAGACGTCCCCGCCGCCGCTCTTCGACAGGTTGCCGGTGGTGGCGAGGCCGTCGGCGTACCACTTGCGTCCGAACGCCAGGGCGTCGATCGCCTCGGGGGTGTCCATCGAGGGGGTGGCACCGTCCTCGCCGAGGAACGCACCCCCGTTCTGGTAGACGAACGGCAGCCACCGGTAGGCGGTCTCCGGCGCGGACCAGCCGTACCCGAACGCGTACTTGCCGGTGACCTGCTTGACCTCCTTCGCGACGTCGAGGAACTCGTCCCACGTCCACGCGTCCGCGAGGCGCTCCGGCGGGGTGACCCCGATCCGGTCCATGACCTCGCGGTTGTAGTAGGTGATGAAGTTGTCGGTGTGCTGGAAGACGCCGTACACACCGTCGTCCCGGGCACCGATCGCCCAGAACGGCGTGCTGTAGTCCTGCTGGTAGTCCTTCGGGATCGAGCCGGAGATGTCGACGAGGCTGCCGTTCGCTGCGTACCGGCCGATCTGCTGCGGGGTGATCCGGATGACGTCGGGCGCGAGGTCCGCGGCGAGCCGGGTGATGAACCACTGGTGGAACTGGCCCGTGGTGACCTCGACGGCGACGCTGGTGCCGGGGTGCGCCGCGACGAACTCGTCGGCGATCCGCTGGTAGCTCGTGATGTCGGACGGGATGTTCCAGGTCGACAAGCGGATGTGCTTCGTGCCGCCGTGGGCAGCGGTGCCCTGGCCGGCGCAGGCGGCGAGTGCGCCGGCCATCGAGATGCCGGCCAGCGCGAGGAACCCGCGTCGGGCCAGCTGGGTGGGTGGTCGGGTCGGCATGGTCCTCTCCTTCGAGGTCGTGGTGCCGTGGTGGTCCAGGAGGCGCGGTGCGCGTCCCGGGGTCCGGGTGCGTCCGTGACGGGGCCGGGTCGCGCGGTGGACCCGGCCCCGTCGGCGGACGGGGCGGTCAGACGAGGGCGGGTCGCGCCTCCTGGACGGCACCCTGCTCGGCCGGTGCCGCGGTCGCCGGACGCAGCGACTCCGGGAGCAGCGCGGCGTGCGCGTGCAGCAGCTCGTCGGTCATCTCGGCGATCCGGTCGAGCGTGAGGTGCGCCGCGGTGAGGGGGTCGAGCGCGACCGCGTGGTGGACGTGCTCGACGCTGCCGGTCAGCGCCGCGCGGACCGCCAGCGTCTGCACGTTCGTGTTCGTCCGGTTGATCGCCGCGAGCTGCGGGGGGAGTTCGCCGAACGAGATCGGGGTGACCCCGTTGCCGTCAGCCAGGCAGGCGACCTCGACGCAGGCGTCCGACGGCAGGTTGGCGATCACGCCGGTGCGGTTCGGGACGTTGCCGTAGACCACCGCGGGGACGCCGGTGACGATCGCGTTGACGATGCTCGCGCCGTACTCGACCGACGGGGAGAGGTCGGCCTTGAGCTTCTCGAGCTGCTGGTCGACGTCGCCCTGCTCGTCGTGGGCGAGGCAGATCTCGTAGTAGTCCCAGCGCTCCGGGATGTACTCGAGCACCGTCTCCGGGTCCTTGCGGAAGTACGGCACGTACTCGCTCGCGTGGTGGCTCGACTCGGTCTCGAAGTACCCGAACGACCGCATCAGCTGCGTGCGGACCTGCTCGTTGCCGCCCTCGTAGTTGCTCGCCGCCGCAGCCGCCTCGCTGTGGTCGCCGTCGTCGTCGTGCAGGTCGGCCGCCGCGACGCCGCGCCGGTGCTTCGCGGTCATCACCTCGCGGAGGCGCGGGTACAGGTCCTCGCCGTTCCGCCGTTTGAACTCGAGGATCCAGGCCTGGTGGTTGATGCCGGCGCTGACGTACTCGACCTCGTCGTACGGCACGTCGAGGGTCCGGGCGAGCATGCGCGTGGTGCCCTGCACGCTGTGGCAGAGGCCGACCGTGCGCAGGCCCTTCGCGTTGAGGAACGCCGTGGCCATCGCCATCGGGTTCGCGTAGTTGATGAACTGGGCGTCCGGGCAGAGCTCGAGCGCGTCGCGGGCGATGTCCTCGTAGGCGCGCACGGAGCGCAGGAAGCGGAACACGCCGCCGGGTCCCACGGTGTCGCCGACGGCCTGGTCGATGCCGTACTTCCGGGGGATCTCCACGTCCCACCTGTACGACTCCACGCCGCCGACCTGGAACGTGATGATGACGACGTCCGCGCCGGCGAGGGCCTCGCGGCGGTCGGTGGTCTCGAGGACCTCGGTGCCGAGGCCGTGGTGGGCGACGAGCTCGCGGGCAGCGCTCGCGGTGCGGGCGACCCTGCGCGCGTCGAGGTCCATGAGGTGCAGCGTCGCGCCCTGCAGTGCGGGGAAGGAGACGAGGTCGCCGATGAGGCGGAACGGGAAGACGAAGCCGCCGGCGCCGATGATGGTGATCTTGGTCATGCAACGACGGTAGGAAGCGGGGGCGGGTGCGGGCCTCCGGCTTCGGACGGCGGGGTTCCAGGATCCTCGGATGGGCGCGCTCGGGTCGCTGTCGGGCCCGGGGTCGCTGTCGGGCCCGGAGGTCGCTGTCGGGCCCGGAGGTCGCTGTCGGGCCGGCGGGTCGCTGTCGTAGGCTCGCGGTGTGCTCGACGTGGAGACGATGGAAGCGGCGTACTGGAGCCACCGTGGCCCGGCGCCGCTCATGCCGTCGTCCCACCGGCACGACGACCTCGAGATCAACCTCGTGCTCGACGGGCACCTCGACTACCGCTTCGGCGGCGCCCCGGTCAGCGTGCACGCCGGCGAGATCGCGCTCTTCTGGGGCTGGACCCCGCACCAGCTCGTCGGCGACGGGACGGGGACCGGGGAGTTCCGATGGGTGCACATCCCGCTCGGCGAGGTGCTCGCGTGGGGGCTGCCCGACCACGACCTCGGCGCGATGCTGCTCAACCGGCCGGTCGTCGTGCCGACCGAGGCCGCCGGTCGTGACGTCGAGTCGATGCTCGGCTCGTGGCAGCGGGACTTCGCGGACGAGGGCGCCGAGACCATCGCGAACCTCGAGGCCCAGGCGCTCGTCCGACGGCTGCTGCGGCACCACCGGGACGCCGTCGACCTCCGCCCGGGCGGCGGGCACGGCACCGCGGACGCCATGCACCGGGTGATCGACATGGTGCGGTTCGTGGTCGACCGGTTCCGTGAGCCGATCGAGGTGGCCGACGTGGCCGCGGCGGCGCACCTGCACCCGCACTACGCGATGTCGGTGTTCCGGCAGGACGTCGGGACGACCATCCTCGAGTACCTCACCCGGTGCCGGGTCGCCGAGGCGCAGCGGTTGCTCGCGACGACCTCGATGACGACGTCGGAGATCGCGCACGCAGCGGGGTTCGGGTCGCAGTCGAGCTTCTACGCGCACTTCACCCGCGCGTGCGGTGGGCCGCCGGGGGAGTACCGGGCGCGGTCGCGCTGACGGCCTCCGCCGGGCGGGCGCGGGTTTTCGCGCTGACCGACACTTCACGCGGTCGCGCTCCCGTGAACTGTCGCGCAGCGCGAAATCCCGTCCGGGGCGCCGGCCGGTCGGGCGCGGCGGTCAGTTGATGATCTCGCCCCGCTCGTCCGCGCGCAGCGCCGCCAGCCGATCGCGCCACGCCTGGAGTGCCTCCGGCGTCAACCGCGGCCAGCCCGTCACCTCGCCGGTGATCCGGAGCGGCGCCGTGCTGCGGTAGGAGCGCGTCGGGTTGCCCGGGAACTTCTTGTCCGTCACGTTCGGGTCGTCCTCGAACGCTCCGGTCGGCTCGACCTCGTACACACGGGGGAGTCCGTTGCCCGCCGCCAGCTCGGCCGCGAGCCCGGCGCCGTCCCGGAGCGCGGTGAAGTACACGTGGTTCATCACGACCTCGGGCCGGTAGTTCGAGCGGAACCCGGCGATCAGCAGGTCGCCGACGTGCAGGTCCGCCTTGGTCCCGTGGAAGAACGGCCCGTCGTCCAGTGCGTCGCTCACGGCGTCAGGCTAGCCCCGGCGCCGGCTGCGGCGGCACGTCAGGCAGCGGTGACCTCGACGCGCCGGACGCTCCGGGTCGACGCGGCGACGGCGGTGGCCAGCACGATCACGACCGCGCACCCGACGAGCGTCGCCGGGGTGCCGACCACCCCCGCGAGGGGTCCGACGAGCGCCTCGCCGAGCGGCACGGCGACGAACGACCCGACCATGTCGTACGAGTACACCCGCGAGAGCAGCTCCCGCGGCACGTTCGTCTGCAGCGCGTGGTCCCAGGCGATGGAGAACAGTTCGAGGGCGGTGCCGCCGAGCAGGAACGCGACGAGGAGCACGGGGAGCGTCGGCACGAGTCCGAGCGCGGCTGCGGGCAGCGCGGTCACCGCCATCGTCGCGACGCCGATGCCGAGCGCTCGCCGGGGCTGCCACCGCAGCGCCACGACCGCACCGAGCGCGAGCCCGACGGTCTGCGCGGACACCACGAGTCCCCAGGCAGCCCGACCGAAGGACCCGTCGGCCACCACCGGGCCGAGCACGGTCGTCGCACCGACGAAAGCGGCGTTCAGGACGGTGAACTGCGCCACCACGGTCCAGACCCACCGGCGCCGGGTGAACTCCGCCCAGCCGTCCCGGAGGTCGGCGAGCACGGACGTCGGCTCGGCGTCGGCGTCCCGCGCGGGTCTCAGCAGTCGGATCCGCGTGAAGAGCAGCGCGGCGAGCGCGAACCCCGCCGCGTCGATCGCCAGCCCCCAGCCGGCACCGACGACGGCGACGACCGCCGCACCCGCCGACGCACCGACGATGGTGCCGCCGTTCAGCGCGAGCCGGATCACCGCGTTGGCAGGACGGAGTTCCGTCGCCGGGACGGTCTCCGGCACCATGGCCGCGGTCGTCGGCAGGCTCACCGCGGCGACCGCGCCGTTCAGGATGCTCAACAGGACGAGCAGCGGGACGGTGGCGCTGCCGGTCAGGACGAGCGCGGCGATCATCGCCTGGGTGGCCGCGGCCGCGAGCGACGTGACCACGAGCAGCACGTCACGGGGCAGCCGGTCGGCCAGCACGCCGCCGAAGAGCAGGACGGCGACGTTCGCCACCGACCGCGCCGCCACCACGAGACCGAGGTCGACGGGGGAGCCGGTCAGGTCGAGGACCGCGAACGCGAGGGCGATGGGTGCGACCGCGTTCCCGACGATGCTCACCGTCCGGGCGGTGACGAGCCACCGGAACGGGGCGTGCCGCAGCGGCCCGGTGCCCCTCGGCGTCCTCACGGTCGCCGCAGCGGGAACATCGAGACCGTCATCGAGACCGGCACCGTTCCCGGGGTCCGCGGCGGTCGGGCCGCGGCGTGCAGGAGCGCGGCCGCGTCGCCGACGTGCTGCACCACGCGGCGCCACGTCTCCGGTCCGACCCAGAGCTCGGCGTCGGTCGAGGTCGACGGACCGGTCGTGCGGTCGTCGGTGCGCCGGAGGAGCTCCTGGACCAGGGCCTCGACGTAGACACGCTGGTCGTCCGCGGGGAGGACCTCCGGAGCAGCACTCCCGTCGCCGTCGTCGAGGCGGAACCGCCGAGCCGACGACTCGTGCCGGTACCGCTTCGCGTCACCGCCCCGGAGCCGCACGGTCTCGACGACCCGCACGAGTCCAGCGCGTTCGAGCACCCGCAGGTGGTAGCTCGCCGCGGCCTGGGAGACGCCGAGCTCTCGACCGGCCTCGGCAGCGCTCATCGCCGCACCCGTGACGAGCGACAGCAGCCGCAGGCGGACGGGGTGCGCGGTCGCCCGGAGGCTCTCGATGGTGGACACGGAAGCCATCGTGGTCGGCCCCGGCGCGACCGTCAAACGGGTCTTTGGGGGTCGGGCGCCGAGCCGAGGTCGCGACGGGGTCCCCCGAGCGGTCCACCCCATCTCCCCCTCAGGGTGGACGCGGCCGACTCCCAGGTCCCCGTAGCGTGGCCGCCGTGATCGAAGTCGAGCACCTCACCAAACAGTACGGTCCGAAGACCGCCGTCGACGACGTCTCGTTTGTCGTGCGGCCGGGCAGCGTGACCGGCTTCCTCGGGCCGAACGGCGCCGGGAAGTCCACCACGATGCGCATGATCATGGGGCTCGACCGCCCCACGGCCGGGCGGGCGACCGTGAACGGGCAGCCGTACACGTCCTTCCGCGACCCGCTCCGGCAGGTCGGGGCGCTCCTCGAGGCCAAGGCCGTCCACCAGGGCCGCAGCGCCTACAACCACCTCCTCTCGCTCGCGGCGACCCACGGGATCCCGAAGTCCCGCGTGCACGAGGTCATCGACATGACCGGCCTCGACTCCGTCGCGAAGAAGCGCGTCGGCGGGTTCTCGCTCGGCATGGGGCAGCGACTCGGCATCGCCGCGGCACTGCTCGGCGACCCGAAGACCCTCATCCTCGACGAGCCGGTCAACGGCCTCGACCCGGACGGCGTGCTCTGGGTGCGGCAGCTCGCCCGCCGCATGGCCGCCGACGGTCGCACCGTGTTCCTGTCCAGCCACCTCATGAGCGAGATGGCACAGACGGCCGACCGCGTCGTCGTCCTCGGCCGTGGCCGGGTCCTCGCCGACGCCCCCATCCAGGAGTTCGTCGCCGCGGGCGGCGGCACCGGCGGCAGCCGCGTCGTCGTCCGGACGCCGGCTCCCGACCAGCTGTTCCAGGCGATCGGCCCGAACGCGTCCGTGACCCCGCGCGAGGACGGCACCTTCATGGTGGTCGGCCCGGACGCCACCACGGTCGGGAACATCGCCGCACAGGTCGGCGTCCCGCTGCACGAGCTCACACCCGTGGGCGCCAGCCTGGAAGAGGCCTACATGGCGCTCACCCGCGACGACGTCGAGTACCGATCGGAGGGCACCCGATGACCGCCACGACCCTGCCGCCCACGAACCTGCCGCCCACGATCGGGCTCGGCTTCGGCCGGCTCGTCCGCAGCGAGTGGATCAAGCTCCGCAGCATCCGCTCCACGATCTGGTGCCTGGCGATCCTCGTCGTGGTCACGATCGCGATGGCAGTCCTCATCGGCAACGCCCTCGACGTCGGCACGCCCGTCGCCCAGGACTCCGCGAACGGCACCCTCGTGACGATCAACACCGCCAGCGTCTCCCTGACGGCACTCGTCGTCGCGGTGCTCGGCGTGCTCATCATCACGGGGGAGTACGGCACCGGTCAGGTCCGCTCGACCTTCACCGCCGACCCCCGCCGGACGGGTGTGATCCTCGCGAAGGCCTCGGTCCTCGCGGTCACCACCTTCGTCGTCAGCGCGGTGTCGATCTGGATCGGGGTGTTCGCCTCGGCGGCGCTGCAGGCGGGCAAGGGCGTGCACGCCGACCTCGCCGATCCGTCGGTGTTCATGCCGCTGCTCGGCGCCTCGGTGTACGTCACGCTGCTCGCCCTGCTCGCGTACGGCATCGGACTCCTCGTCCGGTCGAGCGCCGGCGGGATCGCGATCACGCTCGGGCTCCTGCTCGTCGTCCCGATCGTGCTGTCGCTCATCGCGAGCGTGCTGCAGGCGCAGTGGCTCCTCGACGTCACGAAGTTCCTGCCCGACCAGGCCGGGATGCAGCTGTTCACCTACTCGGCCGGCGACGCCGCGCCGCAGGAGGGCATCGTCCTGAACGGCTGGGGCGGCTTCGGCGTGCTCGCGGCCGAGGTGGCCGTGGTGGGCGCACTCGCACTCGTGGTGGCACGCCGACGCGACGTCTGACGCCACCATCCCCCGGACTGGAGGCGCGGTGCCAGCTGGCGCCGCGCCTCCCGTTCCGTAGGCTCGCACCGTGCACCGCCCCCACCTCCTCGTCCCGCCGCTCGCCGTCCTGCTCCTGCTGGCCGGCTGCACGGCGACGCCGACGGTCGACGAGGAGGCGCTCGCCGACTGGCGGAGCGCACAGGAGGCGGCGACGGAGACCGACCCGGACGTCCTCGGCGTGCTGACCGCGGACATCCAACCCGGCGACGAGGACCCGTCCGAGGTCGGGACCGGCGTCACGCTGCGGTTCCCGGCCGCGAAGGCGATCGACCACCTCGAGTTCTCGTGCTTCGGCAACGGGCACATGCGGGGGATCGTCCGCATCGAGTCCCGGGGCGGATCCGGCGACTTCACCGTCGACCCCGTGGCCTGCCGGGACAGCCCGAACCCGATCCGCCTGACGCGGCTCGCGAGCACGGACGTCGACTCCGTCGCGTTCAACGGCTTCGACAGCGACCGGTCGAGCGCGTGGCGGCTGGTCATCGTCGGGACGGCACCGTCCGCCGGCTGATCAGCGCCGGAGGTCGTACCGGTGCAGCGTCACCCCGTTGTCCCACCGCTGCTGCTCGAGCAGGTCGAGGACCAACGGCGGTCGCGCACCCGACGGCGGCGGGTCGAACAGCGGACGCCCACGCCCGAGGACGGCCGGGTGCGTGAAGACCATCAGCTCGTCGAGGAGTCCGGCGTCGAGCAGCTGCGTCGCGATGCTCGGACCGCCGACACCGACGTCGCCCTCGGACTCGGCGCGGAGGCGGGCGAGCTCGTCGATCGCGTCCTCGTCGCGGCCGATGATCCGCGTGTTGTGGTCCGCCGCCGTCCGCGACCGGGAGACCAGGACCTTCGGCTGCTCGGTCCAGATCTCGCCGTACTCGCGCATGTACGCGGGCAGGGACTCGTCGGTGCGGGCGTCGGGCCAGAACGGGTCCATCATGTCGTGGACGATGCGGCCCTCGACGGACAGCGTCATCGCCCGGGCGCGGCGGTTGAACTCGCGGTGCACGGTCTCGTCGATCCGGATCCACTCCGGTCCCTCGACGCCGCTGTGCTCACCGGCCTCGGTCTCGACGAAGCCGTCGAGCGAGGCGTTGATCCAGTACACGAACCGTGCGGGCATCTCGCGACTCCTTCGTCGGACGGGCCGGTGGGCGTGAGCGTACGCTCGCGCTCGTCCGCACGCTCCTCGACGACGAGAGCAGGTCCATCGTGCGCCGGTCACTCAGAGCAGTCCTCGCGATCGCGACGGTCGCGGGACTCGCGACCACGTTCCTCCAGGTCGGTACCGGCGGTGCGCCCGCCGTCGCCGCGGAGACCACGTCCGCACGGGGCGGTGCCGCGCCGACCCACCAGAACCCGATGACGCTCACGCTGCCGGACGGCCAGACCGCGGCGAGCTGCGCCGACCCGACCGTCGTGCGCGGGGTGGGACGCGACCGGAACTGGTACCTCTACTGCACGACCGACGCCCTCACGGCGACGGAGCAGAACCCGGACGGGTCGCTCGTGCAGCACGGGGTCCCGACGTACCGGTCCACCGACCTGACGCACTGGACGTACGTCGACGACGCCTTCCCCACGAAGCCGGCCTGGGTGGGCGACGCGAACGGCATCTGGGCGCCGGACGTCGTGTACCGCGCCGGGACGCACGGGCGTCCGGGCACGTGGTACCTCTACTACGCGGCGTCGGACACCCCCAGCCGCACGGCACCGACCGGCGGCGGGTCGGCCGTCGGCGTCGCGACGAGCCCGGGCCCGACCGGACCGTGGACGGACTCCGGCGGACCCGTGGTGGCACCGCAGGCGGCACCGAACGGCACCGGGCAGCGGTGGGAGTTCGACCCCGAGGTCATCACCGACCGCGGGAGCACGTACCTGTACTTCGGCAGCTACTTCGGCGGGGTGAACGTCCGCCGGCTGAGCACCGACGGCCTGCGGTCGATCCCCTCGACCGAGCGGCAGATCGCGATCGACAACCGCTACGAGGGCACGTACCTGATGCGGCACGACGGCTGGTGGTACTTCATGGGGTCCGCCACGAACTGCTGCAACGGCGCCCTGACCGGGTACGGCGTGTTCGTCGCCCGGTCGCGCAGCCCGCTCGGCCCGTTCACCGACCAGGACGGCGTGCGGATCACGAGCACCCGGGTGGGCGGCACGCCCCTGCTCGCCCAGAACGGCAACCGCTGGGTCGGCACCGGGCACAACACGGTCGTCACCGACCTCACCGGGCAGGACTGGATCGTCTACCACGCCGTCGACCGGGACGACCCGTACTACGCGGGCCAGGGCACCTACACGAAGCGTCCCGTGCTCATCGACCCGCTCGACTGGGTGCACGGCTGGCCCCAGGTCCGCGGCGGCGCCGGCCCCTCGGACGGCGTGCAACCGGGGCCGGTGGCACAGCCCGGTCAACGGCCGACGTACCGCGCCACCGCTGCACCGGTCGACGTGCCCGGTCGGACGATCCGTGCGCTGTCCACCGACTTCGACGGGACGACCCTGCCGCCGGCGCTCCGCTGGACCCGTGAGCCCGATGCCTCCGCGTGGACGGTCGCCGGGGGCGCCTTCCGGTGGCGGACGCAGGACGCCGACATCCACCCGCCGCAGACACCGCTCGCCTCGGTCCTGTCCGAACCGGCTCCCCGGGGCGACTGGGTGGCCGAGACCACCGTCGCGGTCGACACCCCGGCGACCGGCGACGGCGTGAACTACGTGCAGGGCGGGCTCATCGTGTACGGGAGCGACAGCGACTACGTGCGCCTGACCTCGAACTCGATCTTCGACACCCGGCAGACGGAGTTCGGCAAGCAGGTCTCCGGGCAACCGGCCGGTGCCCCGACCTACGGGAACATGGTCGTCGGGCCGGTCGGGGACACCACCACGCTGCGGATCGTGCACCGGTTCGTGGCCGGAGAGCACCGCTACACCGCGTACACCAGCGTCGACGGACGGCACTTCGTGCGCGGCGGGACGTGGACGGCGGACCTCGGGACCGAGCCGCGGATCGGGCTGATCTCACTCGGCGGTGCGGGCTTCACGAGCACGTTCGACGACCTGCGGGTGAGCACGGTGGCGACGGGCCGCTGAGCGCGTCGACCGAACACGATCCCCGCCGGGATGCGAAGATGCATCGTTGCCTGCCGGAACCGGGAACGAGGGTCAGATGAGTCCGACCGAGGACACCGCGTCCACGGCCCCACTGCTCGACGGGCGGTACCGGCTCGAACACGCCATCGGCCAGGGCGGCATGTCCGTCGTGTACCGCGGGGTCGACGAGAGCCTCCACCGGCCCGTCGCCGTGAAGGTGTTCCACGCCGGCACCGTCGACGTCGCCCGGCAGGAGGCCGAGCTCGGCGTCCTGGCGTCCCTCGAGCACCACAACCTCGTGAGTCTGCTCGACACCGGCGTCGTCACCGGCCACGACGGCACCCGCCAGCGGTACCTCGTGATGGCGCTGGTCGCCGGGCAGGACCTCGAGGACCGGCTCTCCGTCGGCCCGCTCGCCTCTCGCCACATCGCCGAGATCGGCTACGACATGGCCGAGGCGCTGCACTACATCCACAGCCACGGTGTCGTGCACCGCGACATCAAGCCGTCGAACATCCTGCTCGTCGACTACGGCAACGACTCCGACCGCGCACGCGCCCGGCTGACCGACTTCGGCATCGCGCTCGCCGCCGGTGTCGAGCGGCTGACGGCCGACGGCGTGACCACCGGGACCGCCGCCTACCTCAGCCCCGAGCAGGCGCGGGGCGGCGAGGTCGGTCCGCCGAGCGACGTCTACTCGCTCGGGCTCGTGCTGCTGCAGTGCTTCACCCGCCGTCGGGAGTTCCCGGGGTCGCTCGTCGAGTCCGCGGTCGCGCGGTTGTCCCGCGACCCGGTGCTGCCCGAGCCGCTGCCCGAGCCCTGGAAGGCCCTGCTCCGGGCGATGACCGCGCAGGACCCGGCAGCGCGCCCGGCCGGCGCCGATCTCGTGACCATGCTGCGCGACGTCGTCATCGCGGAGACCACCGCCGCCGACCACGTCGTCGAGACGACGTCCGCGGCCCAGCCGGCAGGCGACGCCGACCGTGCCCGCCCGGCGACGCTCGACAGCCTGCCCGAGCAGGCGCTGCAGCGTACGACGGCGATGGCCGCGAGACTGTTCGACGCCCCGATCGCCCTGGTCGAGGTGCTCGACGAGGACCGTGCCTGGTCGCAGTCGTACATCGCCCCCGGCGTCGACGACGCGGCGCGCCACATCAACTTCCGCAACGGGTTCGCCCCCGTGCCGGTGCCCGTCGTGATCCCGGACGGCCAGACGCACCCCGAGATGCAGCACAGCCCGCTCGTCACCGGCCCGCTCGGCATCCGGTTCTACGTCAGCGTCCCGCTGGTGAAGCACGACGGCACCCCGATCGGCACGCTCGCGGTGCTCGACACGAAGCCGCGCCGGACGACCGGGGCGGACCTCGCGAACCTGCACGACCTCGCCGCGCTCGCCGTCACCCAGCTCGAGATCCGTCAGGAGTCGCTCCGCACGACGAGCGACGCGCTGCCGCTGGCACCCTGACGGGTGGTCGTGATCAGGAGTCGGTGAGGGCTGCTGCGTAGGCCCGGACCGACCGGTGGTACCGGGGGAGCGTCGGCTCCACCGCCTCGATCGCGACCCGGAGCGCCTCGTCGTGGCGACCGGCACTGTGCAGCGCGAGTGCGAGGAACACCTTCGGCGCTGCGCCGGTCGCCGGGTGCTCGGGGGCGTCGCGGAGCATCGTGATCGCCTCGTCGACCCGGCCGAGGTTGCGGAGCGTCGAGGCGTGCTGGACGACCATCTGCGCCGCCCTCGTCGGGTCCACGGTGTCGAGCCCGGCTGCCGTCGCGGCCGCGTAATGGACGTCGGCCTCGGCTTCGTGGCCGCCGGAGTCGTTCGCCCCGCCGAGCTCGAACGCGCCCAGCGCCGGGTGGGGTGCGGCGTCGGCGAGGACCCGCATGCGGTCGATGCGCTCCTGGTCGTCGATGGTGTTGTCGGCCCAGAGTGCGGCGACGCGGGCTTCCCAGTCCTCGGTGCTCATCCCACCAGCGTATTGGCGGACCGGTCCGGGCCGTGCTCGCCCGGGCCGTGCTCGCCCGGGCCGTGCCGGACCGGGCCGTCCGAGACCGTCGCCCGGAACGACCGGACGAGGGGCACCCCCGGGTGCACGAGCGTCGGGGTGCGCCAGGCGAGCGCCGAGCCGACCGCGGGGTACTCGGCGGCGCGGACGAACCACGGGTCGTCGTGGTCGAGGGCCTCGAACCGGATCGTGGCGCCGACGCCCTCGAACACGGCCGACCACTCGACCCACGGCGCGACCGATCCGTGCACCGCGTCCTCGCCGCTGGCCGTCGCCGTCCGGACCGCGATGTCGGCGCACGGCGGGAAGCGCCAGGTGAAGCCGCCGTACCCGGCCCCGACCCGACCGTTGCTGCCCGGGCCGCCGAGTCGGACGACCGCGTCCCCGGGCACGCGGAACGACGACGACCACGTGAGCTCCCACCCGGTGTCGACCGCCCGCCAGGCGAGGGCCCGGTCCTCGTGCAGGGCGACGTGGCCGTCGGGACCGCGCCAGACGACCTCCTGCCGCAGGGAGGGGCCGTGGTGCTCGGCGTGCACGACCGTGGCGCTGCCGTGGTCGTCGCGCCAGACGTAGCCCTCGCCGCGGACGTACGTCCGCCCGCCCCAGCAGTTCACGCCGTCGAGGTCGGGGATCGCGAACCCGACGCCGCAGTGCCAGTCGTGGTCCGGCGGGTGGTGGGCGCTCACGACCGTGCCGCCGAGGGTCCGCACCGGGTGCAGGTACGGGCGGGGCGACGACGTCGGGATCGTCCCCGCGCCGTCGAGGACCGATGCGACCGCGACGCCGTCGACGACGAGCTCGTCGAGCACCTCGTCGCGGTCCGCGTGCGCCCAGGGTGCGCCGACCTCGGAGAACAGTGCGCCCTGGTCCGCCGCGCGGTCGACGACCGCCTCGACGTCCGTGACGAGCGGCCGACGCGCGGGCCCCTGACCGTCCCACGTCACCCACGGGTGGTCGATCTGTACCGGTTCGGTCGCCCGCACGGCTTCGAGCACCTCGACGAACGCGCCGGTCGACGCGAGCGGCACGAGCAGCGCGTCGCCGCGGGACCGGTGGGCGAGCAGGTTCTCGAGCAGGTCGGTGCGCCCGAGTCCGTGGGTCACCCCGTCGATCGTGACCTCGTCGGTCGTGTACCCGAGGACCGCGCTCCCGGTCGTGCCGCGGACCCGCACGCTCGGGAGGACCTCGGTCGGCCCGCACAGGGTGAGCGCCGCGGTCGCCTCGCGTCCGGCGGTCGTCGTGACCCGGACGGCCGAGGTGTCGTCGCCCTCGATCGCGTTCGCCCGGTACAGCTCGACCTCGACGCGCGCCACCTCGTCGGCTCGACGGCAGCCGACGAGCGCGAGGGCGGTCGCCACGGCGTGGGCGAGCGGGTTCGTGACGACGCCGTCGAGGACGTCGACCCCGTCCACCCGGCGACGGCCGGCCCAGGCGGAGCGGTCCCAGTACGCCTGGTCGCGCGTCCAGGTGCCGACGGCCGCGGCGGACCGGACGGTCCCGACGAGCGACCCGTCACGGAGTGCGGGCAACGCGTGCGACCCGAGGCTCTGGAACCCCACCTGGACCACGCGCCCGCTGCGTCGTTCGGCGTCGAGCAGGGTCGCCAGGTCCCCGCGCGTCGTGACCGGCGGCTTCTCGAGGAGGACGTCGGCGCCGCTCTCGAGGGCGGCGAGGGCGAGGGGGAGGTGCGCGGCGATCGGGGCCGCGACCACGACGACGTCGACCGGGCCGGTCGCGCGGGCTGCGGCGACGTCGTGGACGACCGGCACGCCGCCGTCCTCGTCGGCGTCGAGGGTCGGGTCGACGACGGCCGTCAGCGTGCAGACACCGAGGCCGACGAGCCGGTCGATGGTCGCCCGGTGGTGCAGGCCGTAGCCGCGCGCGCCGACGAGGACGATGCCGGGAGGCGCGGTGCGGCTCGGGTCTGCGGCCGCCGGTCGCTCCGTGGTCACGACCCCACCGACGGGGTCCCGATCACGACACGGGTCCGGCCCGGCGCGCGTCCGGTGACGTGGACGTGCGAGCCCGTCGGCCGGTCCGTCCCGCCGAGGAACGCGTAGTCCTGACCGGGCGCGTAGAACGCCGGTTGCCCGGGGCCGGAGCCGTTGCCCGGCCCGAACGTCACGGTGTCGGTGCCGACGCGGTACGAAGCGGTCCCGGTGACGAGGACGCGTTCGGCGGTGGCGGCATCGGTGCTCACACGGGAGAACGTACCCCCGTCGCGGAACGTCAGCTGGAGCGACCACGGGACGTCGGCCCCGGCGGTCTCGATGTCGAGCGTGACCGCGTCGGCCGTCAGGGCGACGTCGATCGTCGTCGTGAGCGCCACCTCGTCGGCGGTCCGGCTGCCGAACGCCATCGACGCGGAGAACCGCCCCTCGTCGCCGAGCGCGTAGTCACCGTCGGCCAGCCGGTGCTCCGGTGCGAGCGGCTGGTGGTAGCCGGCCGACACGCGTTCGGTCAGCCGGAACCGGCCGGCGCCGAGGTCCTCGAGCCCCGTCGGGCGGAACGGGCCGAGGCCGAAGAACTCCCGCGAGAGCCGGACGTCGGTGAGGACGACGGCGCCGGCGAGTACCCGCAGGAACGTCGGGCTGTTCGCGAGCCCGGAGCGGACGTGTCCTGCCGCCGGGACGTCCGAGCCGGCGAAGAGCACGACGTCGCGGTCGGCCTCGCGGACGTGGACGAGCCGTGCCGCCCGGAACGTCGAGGTGCCCCGGGGGAGCGGTGCGCCCGCCGGCAGCGGCCGCTCGAGCACCGGGTCGGTCATCGCCCGTGCGGCCACCGCGCCGGGCTGCCAGGTGTCGGCGACTGCCGCCCGGGCGGCGACGGCGGCGAGGTCGGCTCGGCCGTCGAGCACCGCGACGTGCCAGAGCAGGGGTGCGAACGGTCCGATGCCGAACGGCTGCGACTGGTCCTGCCGTCGGGACTGCACGGTCTCGACGGTGTCGTCGGGCAGGAGCAGCGCGAGTGTCGCGTCGAGCGAGCGGCGCACCGGGTCGAGCAGCTCGGGCCGCCCCAGCACCGACGCCAGCACGAGGAAGGACGGGCACGAGACCGCCGCGGCGTAGTTCGGGCTGCGCTCGGACCACAGGCCGTCGGCGTCGATGTCCGGTCCCTCGGCGAGCCACTCGTCGATCCGCTCGACGAGGGCCGGGTCGGGGTGGAGCCGGTGGACGCGGGCGAGTGCGGCCGCGATCTCCCACCGGTGGTTCGGGGTGTGCACGCCACCCGTCAGCAACGCCGGGGTCGCGCGGTGCACGATCTCGTCGAGGTCGTCGGCCAGCGCCGCGGCCGTCGGCACGGTCGCACGGTACGGCGCGAGGAGCTCGAGGGCGTCGCACACGTCGTTGACCGTGAACGCGGAGTCGGGTGGGGAGAGCACGTTGTCGCCTCCGACGAACGTGCCGCCGGTGGACTGCCTGGTGGCGAGGTGCCGGACCCAGCCGTGCGCGGTGGCGAGGTCGTCGTCGGTGGGGCGAGCCGCGCCTCCCGTCCGCTCGTTCCGGACCCACGCTCCGACCAGGGTGAGGGCGCGCGCCATGAGTTCGCGGTGCTGCAGCGTCTCCGGGGCGTCGGTGGCCTGCCGGAGCCGGGCCGCGTCGGCGTCGGCCGCGGTGCCGGCGAGGTCGAGGAAGCCCATCAGTCCTTGAGGCCCGCGTTGAGGTCCGCGCCGTTCACGTACTTCTGGAAGACCAGGTAGATGAGGACGAGCGGGATGATCGAGATCACCGAGGCGCCGAGCAGGACCGTCCAGTTGACGTTCTCCGCGCCGACGATGCTCTGCAGCGCGATCTGGATCGTGAACTGGTGCGGGTCGTTGAGGACGAGCAGTGGCCAGATGTAGTCGTTCCACCGCCACTGGAACGAGAAGATCGCGAGCGTCAGCATGATCGGGCGGGAGATCGGCAGCATGATCCGCCAGAAGATCCCGAACTCGCTCGCGCCGTCGATGCGGGCGGCCTCGACGAGGTCGTCCGGCACGGTGAGGAAGAACTGCCGGAACATGAAGATGCCGGTCGCGGTGATCACCGACGGCACGATGATGCCGGCGAGCGAGTCGTACATGCCGAGGTCGCGGATCACGATGAACGTCGGCGCGAGGATGACCTCGGTCGGGAGCATCGTCGTCGCGAGGATGCAGACGAAGAAGACCTTGAGCCACTTGTTGTCGTACTTCGCCAGCGCGTACCCCGTCGCCGCGCTCGCCAGCACGGTGAGGACGGTGGTGACCAGCGCGACGATGACGGTGTTGCCGAAGTAGCGGGCGAAGTCGTAGCTCGCCCAGGCCTCCGTGAAGCCGCCGACCGACCACGTCTTCGGGAACAGGGTGAGCGGGTAGGAGAACAGCTCGCCGCCGGGCTTGAACGCGCTCAGGACGAACCAGAGCACGGGGAAGCCGAACGCGATGATGAAGACCCAGAGCAGGGCGGTGGCGGCGATGGCCCTGGGGCGGGGCGGGCCGTCGAGGCGCTTGGTCCTGGTCGTGTTCCTGGTGGTCCCCGACGTGACGTCGGTCGCGGGTGCGCCGGAGGCGCTGGGCAGGGTGGCGGTCATCGGCGGGCCTCCGTCCGACGGTTCACGGCCAGCTGGATGAGCGCGATGGCCATGAGGATGAGCATGAGGACCATCGACGCCGCGCTCGCGTAGCCGATGTGGGCGTTCTGGAACCCGTTCGTGTAGATGTACTGCACGAGCAGGTTGTTGTCGGTGCCGGGACCGCCGCCGTTGAGTGCCTGGATCGTCGCGAACTCCTTGAAGGCGCCGAGCGACGACAGCAGGACCACGATGAACGACGTCGGTGCGATGCTCGGCAGCGTGATGTAGCGGAACTGGTGCCAGGCGCCGGCGCCGTCGAGGGACGCCGCCTCGTAGTAGGACTGCGGCACGTTCCGGATCGCGGCCACGAACAGCAGCATGTTGAAGGCGGCTCCGGCCCACGCGGTGGCGAACACCACGACGAGCAGCGACAGGTCCGCGTTCGACTGCCACGGGACGGCCTTGCCGCCGAAGGACTCGATGACGAAGTTCGCGAGCCCGAAGTTCTCGCCGAACATCCACCGCCAGATGACGCCGGTGACGATCGGCGAGATGAGCCACGGCACGAAGAAGACGATGCGGGCGACGCTCCGGCCCTTCGCCGCGGGGCTCGTGAGCATGAGCGCCATCGACAGGGAGAGCACGAAGCCGAGCGGCACCGCCACGATCGCGTAGAGGAACGTCCGGAGGAGCGCCGCGTAGAAGGTGTCGTCGGCGAACAGCTCGAAGTAGTTCTCGAGCCCGATGAACTTCGGGGCGACGACACCGTTGTAGTCGGTGAACGAGTAGCCGAGGCCGATGACCGCGGGCCACACGAAGAACACCACGAACAGCACCGCGTTGACGCTGACGAAGAGGATCGGGGCGAGGACGGGCTTGCTGACGCCGGAGCGGCGGCGCTTGGTGGTCCTCGCGGCGCCGGGCCGGCGGGGCGGCACCGGGGTGGGCACGGCGGTCTGCACGTCGCCGGCTGCGGTGGGGATGCTCACGATGATCCTCTTCGTTCGTCGCGGTGTTGCTGGTTCTTCGCGGTGTTGCTCGGGGGGACGGCGTCGGGGTCGGGTGCGTGCACCCGACCCCGGTCCGTCATCCGACGTGCTCTTCGTAGTACTTCGTGATCGTCTCGAGGGTCTTCTTGGCCGACTGCTGCCCGTTGATGAGCTTGCCGACCTCGGCGGTGGTGGGGTCGGTGCCGAGTTCCTTGCCCTCGACCGCCCACTTCGCGCTCTCCTTGGCGTAGGAGCTCGAGATCGGGTCCGCCGCGTCGATCTCCTTCTGGTAGAGCGCGAAGGAGTCCTTGGCGGCCTGCGACTCGAACGGGTAGCTGATGTCCAGCCCGGACTCCACCGGCAGGAAGCCGTTCGTCGTCACGAGCTTGGCGTAGTTCGTCGGCTCGTACATGTAGTCGATGAACTTCTTCGCCGCGGTCCCGCGGGCGTCCGAGTTCTCGAAGCCGACGATGTTGCCGCCGTAGTTGATCTCGGTGGCGTGCGTCGGGTCGGCCGGGGTCGCGGCGCTGGCCCAGTCGAAGTCGGTGATGTTCGACGCGAAGTCCGACGACTGCCAGACGCCCGAGAAGTAGGCGACGACCTGGCCGCTCTTGAACAGGGCGTTCGGGTCCTGCCCGCTCGTCCACACCGACTTCGGCATCGTGGAGTCGTCGTTCATGTCGGCGAAGTCCTGCAGCGCCGAGACGGTCTTCGAGTCGGTCGGGAACGAGCCGTCCTTCTCCTGCTGCATGAAGTCGGTGCCCTTGGTGAACATGTAGGCGCGCAGGCGGGACGGCGAGGAGTCGAACACCAGGTCGTACTTCGCGCCGGTCTTCGCCTTCACCTGGTCGGCGGCCTGCAGGAACTCGTCCCAGGTCCAGGCCTTCGCGGGGTCCGTCGGGTAGGCGATGCCGGCCTTGTCGAACAGCGACTTGTTCACGAACAGGCCCGCCGCGGTGACGTCGGACGGGATCGAGGTGACCTTGCCGTCGTCGTCCTTCGCGATGATGTCCTTGTCGATCTTGTTCGCGTCGTCGTCCACGATCGAGGCCAGGTCGACGGTCTTGCCGGTCCAGATCGGGTCGATGCCCGCGGCTCGCACGACGTCGGGCAGCGAGTTCGCCTGCGCCGACTCGCGGAGCTTCGTCTGCAGCCCGTCGTACGGCAGGTTCACGATCTTGACCGTGACGCCGGTCTTCTTCTCGTAGTCGGTCGCGAGGTCCTGGTAGCCCTTCTCCTGCGCCGTCGACGTGGAGAGCCAGAAGGTCAGCTGGTCGACCTTGCCGCCGTCGCCGGAACCGCTGCCGGAGGCGCAGCCGCTCAGGAGCGCCAGTGCGGCGATGCCGCCGGCGAGCGCGAGCATCTTCTTGGATGACTTCATCGTCACTGCTTTCGTTCGGGACCACTGGCGTCTGCCGTGGGCGAGCGTTCGGGGTGTCTCGGCCGAGGAGACAAGGTCTACACGACGCCCGGTAATTCTGGCAAGCGCTTTCCTGCAGAATGTTTGGACATTGTGACGTGACGGCTCGATCCGTCGCCGCGGCTCCGCCCCGGCGGGCGGGAAATCGCTATCCTCGCCACAGACAGCCCTCGCCACACAGCGCGGAGCCGACGGACTGGAGGCGCGACATGCCCGAACGGAGCTCGGTCACCCTGGCCGACGTGGCTGCGCGGGCAGGCGTCTCGCTCGCGACCGCGTCGCGCGCGCTCAACGGCAGCGTGCGGAAGGTCCGGCAGGAGTCGGTCGACCGCGTCCACGCCGCGGCCCAGGAGCTCCGGTACACCGCCAACGTGCAGGCCCAGGCGGTCGCCCGCGGGACCACCACGACGCTCGCGCTCGTCGTGGGCGACATCGCCGATCCGTACTTCGCGGCCATCGCCGCCGGGGCCATCCGCGCCGCCGACGACGCCGGGCTCGTCGTCACGATCACGTCGACGGGAGGGGACCCGTCGCGCGAGGCGGCCGTCCTCGGCGTCGTCGCGGGGCTCCGGCCGCGGGCCGTGGTGCTCGCGGTGAGCCGTCGCCTCGGTGGTGGCGCCGAGCTGGCGTCGGCCGTCTCCGGACTCGTCGCGGCCGGCGCGGGGGTGTCGGCGCTCGTGTCCGACCTCGACGGCGCCGTGGCAGGCGTGTCGGGAGTGCAACCACTCGTGATCCGGAACCTCAGCGGTGCTGCGGCGCTCGCCGGCGGCCTGGTGGAACAGGGGCACGACTCGTTCGCGGTGCTCGCCGGGGATCCGTCGCTCGCCACCGCGCACGCGCGCTACGAGGGCTTCGTCGCGGGCCTCGCCGCCCACGGGATCCGGGTGCCCGACGACGCCGTGGTGCCGTCAGAGTTCACGCGGGACGGCGGGTACCGGGCGATGGTGTCGCTGCTCGACCGGGCTGCGGCGGGCTCGGGGGTGTTGCCGCGGTGCGTGTTCGCGGTCACGGACCTCATGGCGGTGGGGGCGGTCGCGGCGATCCGGGAGCGCGGGCTCGTCCCGGGGGTGGACGTCGGGGTCGCGGGGTTCGACGACGTGCGGATGCTCGCCGACGTCGTGCCGGCGCTGAGCACGGTGCGGTTGCCCCTCGAGGAGATCGGGGAGCGGGCGGTGCGGCGGGCCCTCGGGCTCGAGGCGGACGGCGCCATCGACGGCGAGGTCGTGCTGCGCGCGAGCACGGCGCGCTAGCGGGCCGGGCGCGCCGAGCCCGTCCCGTCG
>NZ_JABXGF010000060.1:0-21029 GCF_025407985.1 Curtobacterium sp. C2H10
GCCCCGCGAGGAGCAGCAGCGGCAGGAGCTCGGCACCGGTGTAGGCAAGGCTCCCGGTCCCCGCGCCGTTGCCGGCCGCACCGGCACCGGCACCGCCCGCACCGCCAGCACCGCCTGCGCCGCCGGGGGCCCCCGGCGTACCGGGCGTACCCGGCGTACCCGGCGTGCCCGGGTCGGTCGGGTCGACCGGTGCCGCTGCGACCGCGAAGGTCACCGCGGCGGGGTCGCTCACGAGCGTGCCGATCGTCTCGACCGCCTCGGCCTCGTGGTCACCGACGGCGACCCCGGGGAACGTGACCGTCCACGTGCCGTCCTCGCCCGCGACGGTCGACTGCGTGCCCTCGTCGTCACCGTCGAGCGTGACGTCGACGTCGGCGCCCGGCTCCGCGGTGCCCGTGACCGGCACCGAGGTGGTGTCGTCGTCCGCCGGGACCGTGTAGTCCGTCCCGTCCTCGGGCGAGGTGATGGCGATGCCCGCGAACGGGTCCGCCTGCACGGTCGCCGTCGCGAGGTCGACGGTCGCCAGGTCCGCCGCCGGCAGGAGCTGCACGCGGACGGCCCGGACCGTGGTGGCCCCGGTGTCGTCGGCGGTCGGCTCGGTGAACGCCGGGGCGGTCTGCGAGTTGATCGTGACGGAAACGAGCTGGTTCACGACGTCGAGCAGCGGGTCGAGCGCCGTGACGGTCGACGTGATGGTGGTGAGCAGGGTCTGCACGGTGTCCGCCACGAAGTCCCCGCCGAGCACGTCGCCGAGGATGCCGGTCAGCGCCGGGACGATGGTCGAGCCGAGCAGCGGCTGCAGCAGCGGGTCGAGCGTGCCGAGCACCGGGCCGAGGATCCCGTCGCCGGTGACCGTGAGCGTGGCGCCGTCACCGGTGCCGAGCAGGTCCCCGACGGTGGTGTCGACCGTGAGGGTCAGCCCCGCCACGCCGGCTCCGAGCAGGTCGACGCCGGTGTCCACGACGAGCTGCACGTCGGCGACGTCCAGGGCGTTCGTGAGCGTCGTGGTGAGGAGTGCCGGCAGCTGCTCGGTCAGGATGTCCGAGATCGCGCCGGTGATCTGCGCGTTGATCGTCGCGTCGTCGAGCAGCGTGGTGTTCGCCGGCAGGTCGTTCAGCGTGTAGAGCTGCGCGAGGTCGATCGTGACCACGCCCGAGGACAGGTCGATCGTGACCGGTCCGTCGGTGAGCGGCTGCTGCGTCACGGTGGCGAGCGCACCCTGCAGGTCCACGTCGGCGGTGAGCTGGGCGGTGGTGTCGTCGAGCGTCAGGACCCCGAGCCCGAGGGTGTTCACGGCGTCGGTCACCGGGTCGAGCAGCGCCGCGGTGAGGTCGGTGGTGAGACCGTCCTCGCCGATCGCCGCGTTCACGGTGTCGTCGGTGGTGCCGAGCGTCGTGTCCAGCGACGTCACGAGCTGCTGGACGGCGGGGCTGACGAGCCGGACCTGTGCGCCGGCGACCTGGTAGTCGGTGGTGACGTCCGGAGCGCCGAACGTCCGCGTCGCCTCGGCCCGGGCGGACAGGGCGCCGAGCCCGACCGAGAGCTCGCTCACGACGCCGTCGACGTCGAGGTCGCCGAGCAGCGGGGTGAGGTTCACGGTGGCGCCGGTGCCGGGGGTGCCCGGACCGACCTGGATCGCGCCGTCCGCGCCGACGGCTCCGGCGGCCGCGACCGCCGAGGCGGTGTCCGTGCTCGCGACCTGGCCGGCGACGCCGACGTTCACGAGACCGTTCTGGCCGAGCAGCTGGATGCCCCCGGGGACGTTGATCCCGATGCTGTTCAGCACCGAGAGGTCGAGCGGGTCGGACTGCCCGGCGGTCGCCCCGCCGGGAGCGGTCGCGCCGAAGGACCCGGCGAGCGCCGCGACGCTGTCGAGGTCGACGGAGCCGCTGCCGGAGAGCAGACGACCCTCGGCCTGGGTCGCGTCGGTCGCAGCGGCGTGTGCGGGGAGGGCTGCTCCCCCGATGATCACGGCCGCGACGGTGGCCGTGGCGCCCGCGCGGAGCGCGAAGCGTGTTGCAGTGCGTGGCATGGTGCCTCTTCCTCCAGGCGGAGGTCGTCCGCCTGCTGATCCGTCCCCCGCTGGTGGGGCGGGAGATCCGACGGGCGCGCTGGTGGGGCGGCCCGGAGTCACGTGTGCGCGTCGTGCTGCGCGCGGGCGCGGCTATCCGGGGTGATCACCCCCGGTGAGGCGGGGAGCGGTGCAGGCAGCGTCCACGGACGGGCGCATCGATCGTGCGCGCATCGTTCGTCCTCGTGCCATGTCCTGATCCCCCCGGGTGGGCTCGGCTGCGTCGTCGAGCTGAGGATGAGCGGTTGGTGAGACCGCGTTTCCTGTGCAATCTACAAGGGGGGTCCCCCGTCGTGGCGATACCCCCGTTCGGGGCACGCCGTGAGCGGATCAGTTCGAGTGTTGACAGTTAGAGGTCGAACGGTTAGCGTTCTGATCATGACGCAGCAGGCACCCCGGTTCGACACGCCCCTCCAGCAGATGCGCTGGATCGGGTGGGCGCAGCGCAAGGCGGCCGAGGAATGGGTCCGCGAACGCGACCTCACCCAGGAGCAGAGCTTCGTGCTCGGGTACCTGCAGCACACGCCCGGCGCGATCCAGCGCGACATCGCCGACATCACCCGGACGAGTGCGGCCAGCGTCTCGAGTCTCCTGCAGGGACTCGAGCGCCGCGGGCTCGTCGAACGCCGGGCGGACGCCGAGAACGCCCGGACGAAACGGGTCTTCGCCACCGACGAGGGGATCGCCCTCATCGCCGGCTTCGAGGACGCCATGATCGCCCTCGACGACGTCCTGCTCGCGCCGCTCGACGCCCACGAGCGCGCCACCCTGCAGGAGCTCCTGCACAAGGTGACCGCGGAACTGCCGGAACCCACCCGGTGACCTGACCCGCGCCTCCAGGCCCGTCCAGGAGGCGCGACCCACCCCCCACGCGTCGGCACCCGCCGATCGCGTCATCAGTCATGCCCTGCGGCGCCGACCGACGGTCGGCGCGCGCTCCGCCCTGCCCAGAAGGAGGCAGCCATGAGCACCACAGCACCCGACACCGCCGCGGCGAAGAACCGCTGGTACCTGTCCGCCGCACCGATCGGCCGCGCGCTCGTCCACCTGTGCGTCCCGATGGCCGCCGCGATGGTCGTCAGCGCCGTCTACAACGTCATCAACGCCGGCTTCATCGGATCGCAGCACGACACCTCGCTGCTCGCCGCGATCACGTTCGGCACCCCGCTCCTCGGCATCATCATGGCCGTCGGCGGCGTGTTCGGCGTCGGTGGCAGTGCCCTCATGTCGCGCATGCTCGGGGCCTCGGAGCACGATCCCGCCAAGGCCGAGGACATCAAGCGCGTCGCCTCCTTCGCCCTCTGGGGAGCCGTCGTCACCGGTGTGGTCCTCGCCGTGCTCGGCCTGGTGTTCCTGCACCCGCTCGTCGCCGTGCTCGGTGCCGACGCCGCCGCGGTGCCCGCCACGAGCGCGTACGTCTCGGTCATGCTCGCGTTCGTGCCGGTGCTCGCCGCGTCGTTCGCGCTGGAGCAGATCGTCCGGTCCGAGGGGGCGGCACGGCAGGCCATGGTCGGGCTCGTCCTGTCGACCGTCGGCAACCTCGTGTTCGACGTGCTCTTCATCCTCGTGCTGCACTGGGGCGTCGCCGGTGCCGCACTCGCCGTCGGCCTCGGCAACGTCGTGGCGATCGGCTACTGGATCGTCTGGCTCCAGCGGAACAGCGCGAACGTGAGCTTCGCACCGAAGTGGTTCACGCTGCGGGCGGACATCCTCAAGCCGGTGTTCGGTATCGGCTCGAGCGAATTGCTGCAGTCCGGGTTCCTCATCGTGACGACCCTCGTGCTGAACAACCTCGCGGCCGCCTACGGAGACGACCCGCTCGCGGCGATGGGCGTCGCCGTCCGCATCGCCCAGGTCCCGGAGTTCCTCGTGATGGGCGTGACCATCGGCGTGCTGCCGCTGCTCGCCTACGCCTTCGGCAAGGGCGACGCGGTTCGGCTCCGAGCCGCACTCCGCGGTGCCGCGTTCACCGTCGGGACGATCGTCCTGCTGTTCTCCGGCACGGTGTTCGTCTTCCGCGAGCAGGTCTTCACGGTCTTCTCCGGCGACCACTCGGTGCTCGCGATCGGCCTGACCATCCTCACGGCGCAGCTCGTCGCCACGATCGTGAACGGGTTCACCGGGCTGCTGACCTCGCTGTTCCAGGCCACCGGGATGGTGCTGCCGGCCATGGTGCTGTCGATGGCGCAGGGCGTGCTGTTCATCCCGATCGTGATCGTCGGGAACCTGTGGTTCGGGCTTGCCGGGATCATCTGGGCACTGACCGTGACCGAGGTGCTCGTGTTCGTCGCGGCGCTGGTGCTCTGGCTCGCCTCGCGCGGGCGGATCGCCCGCGGCCTCGCCGAGGGCTCGCCGGAGCGGGCGGACGCCACGCTCGAGGAGGCGGCGGCGGTCTGACGGGACGCCACGACGGACGGGAGGCGCGGTGCCGGCTGGCACCGCGCCTCCCGTCCGTCTGGCGCGTCAGCGGCGCGGCAGCGGTCGGTTCAGAGCTGCTCGCCGAGGAAGTCCGCGTAGGACGGCTCGTCCCACGTCGGCCCGACCGCGCGGAGCGTCTCGTCCGCGCCGCCGAGGCGCGCGGCGAGCAGGCCGGCGATGTCCTCGGGCGAGCGCATGCCGTGGCGGTGCCAGTCCTCCTGGCGACGGGCGGTCACGCGAGCACCAGCTCGACGACGGAGACGGCCAGCGGGCCGCGGGGGGTGCGGGGTGACCCGACGAACAGTTCGACGGGGTGCGAGAACGCGTGGACAGTGGCGGTCACGTCGACCAGCCCTTCGTCGGAGTGATGCGCACTCCGGATCCGATCGGACCGTCCCGTTGCGCCAGACCCCGCAGACCGCGAGGAGCATCAAAGGCGACGGAACCCTGAGTCGGTCCGATGTCCCCCAGCGTACTGTCGCGCGACCGTCGGCACGAGAACCGTCCGGAACGCGCACCGGGCGCCCGCCGCCACGTCCTCATCGGATCTCGGACGACGCCGAGCCGTGACCGACGCCGCCCCGGCCGGATCGCCGTCGCCCCGGTACGGTGGGCGGGCACACCCGTACCCCGAGGAGCCCCATGCCCCTGTTCGGCACCCCGCAGCCCCCGCACTCCGACGCACCGCCGAGCCAGGTGGCGAAGCAGTGGTCCGACTCGTTCGGCGCTCTGGCCACCCGCTGCCTGCAGATCATCGTCGTGCTCGTCGTCGTCATCGGCATCGTCTACGCCGCCGCCACGCTCAGCGTCGTCACGATCCCGGTGCTGCTCGCCCTCATCATCGCGTCGGCCATGCACCCCGTCGTGTCCTGGCTGCGGCGGCACCGGGTGCCGTCCGTGCTCGCGACCCTCGCGGTCCTGATCGGCGTGCTGGTCGTGCTCGGCCTCGTCGGCTGGCTCATCGTC
This sequence comes from Curtobacterium sp. C2H10, assembly GCF_025407985.1. NCBI lineage: Bacteria > Bacillati > Actinomycetota > Actinomycetes > Micrococcales > Microbacteriaceae > Curtobacterium > Curtobacterium sp. C2H10. Next base: position 5,456 of record NZ_JABXGF010000060.1, read on the forward strand.
GTGGCCGTCATCTCGCAGTGGCCCGATCTGCAGAAGTCGGCCCTGAGCGGGTTCGACCAGCTCCAGGACTTCGCGTCGACGCTGCCGATCTCGATCGACCAGTCGCAGATCGACGATGCCGTGAAGGGCATCCAGGACTTCGTCACCAGCTCGCAGTTCGGTTCCGGCGCGCTCGCGGGGGCATCGGCCACGGCGAACTTCCTCACCGGCCTCGTGCTGATGATCGTGGTGCTGTTCTTCTTCCTCAAGGACGGTCCGGCCATCTGGGAGTTCCTCCTCCGTCCCTTCACCGGTGCCCGCTACGACCGTGCTCGCCGGGTGGGTGACCGGGTCGTGCAGACGCTCGGCGGCTACGTCCGCGGGACCGCCACCGTCGCCGCGGTGGACGCGATCGGCATCGGCGTCGGCATCACGATCGTCGGGGTGCCGCTCGCGCTGCCCCTCGCCGTCGTCGTGTTCATCACGGCGTTCATCCCGATCGTCGGTGCGACCGCGGCCGGCATCCTCGCCGCCCTCGTCGCCCTCGTCGCGCTCGGCCCCGTCCAGGCGCTGATCGTCGTCGGCATCGTCGTCCTCGTGAACCAGCTCGAGGGCAACCTGCTCCAGCCCGTCCTGATGGGCAAGACGCTCAAGCTGCACGGCCTCGTCATCCTGATCGGCCTGACCGCCGGCACGGTGCTCGCGGGCATCACCGGCGCGATCATCTCGGTGCCGCTGCTCGCCGCCGCGTGGGGCGTCGTGCAGGTGTGGGACGGGCCCGACAAGCCGGCGCGCCCGTGGCGGCAGAAGCGCGTGGAGTCCGCCGAGGCGCGCTGACGCGCGCGGCGGCTTTCCGCCGCGTGTTCGACGTTCCGCCAGTCGATCGACAGGCGGAATGTCGAACGATGTACGCGCATCTGATGCACGCGCACACTCCGACGAACCACGTGTCGATCGACGCGTGTGACGTCGCAGAGAAGGGGGCCTCCGCACGTGGCGGAGGCCCCCTTCGTCGTGGTGCAGACCGGGGTCAGTCGGTGCCGGAGTCGAACGCCGCACCCTCGGACGCGAGATCCGTCGCACGACCGAGCGCGTCATCGGCATCCGAGGTGACGACCGCGCCGCCGAGGATCTCCTCCGACTCACCCGACTCGAGCTCGCCGACGAGGTCGCCCGTCGCCCCGCCGATGAGCCCGGCTGCGGCGTACTGCTCGAGGCGTGCCCGCGAGTCGGCGATGTCGAGGTTGCGCATGGTCAGCTGGCCGATGCGGTCGTCCGGGCCGAACGCGGCGTCGCCGACACGCTCCATCGAGAGCTTGTCCGGGTGGTACGACAGCGCCGGGCCCGTGGTGTCGAGGATCGTGTAGTCGTCGCCGCGACGCAGGCGCAGCGTGACCTCGCCCGTGACGGCCGAGGCGACCCAGCGCTGCAGCGACTCACGCAGCATGAGGGACTGCGGGTCGAGCCAGCGCCCCTCGTACATGAGGCGACCGAGACGGCGACCCTCGGTGTGGTACGACGCAACGGTGTCCTCGTTGTGGATCGCGTTGAGCAGGCGCTCGTAGGCGATGTGCAGCAGTGCCATGCCCGGCGCCTCGTAGATGCCGCGGCTCTTCGCCTCGATGATGCGGTTCTCGATCTGGTCGGACGCGCCGAGGCCGTGGCGGCCACCGATCGCGTTCGCCTCGTAGACGAGCGCCACGGCGTCGGCGTACTCGACACCGTTGATCGCGACGGGGCGACCGGCCTCGAAGCGGACGCTCACGACCTCGGTGGCGACCTCGACGTCGTCACGCCAGGCGGCGACGCCCATGATCGGCTCGACGATGTCCAGGCCGCTCGAGAGCTCCTCGAGGCTCTTCGCCTCGTGCGTGGCGCCCCAGATGTTCGCGTCGGTCGAGTAGGCCTTCTCAGTGGAGTCGCGGTACGGGAAGCCCCGGGCGACGAGCCACTCGCTCATCTCCTTGCGGCCGCCGAGCTCCTCGACGAACTCGGAGTCGAGCCACGGCTTGTAGACGCGCAGCCGCGGGTTCGCCATCAGGCCGTAGCGGTAGAACCGCTCGATGTCGTTGCCCTTGTACGTGGAGCCGTCGCCCCAGATGTCGACGCCGTCCTCCTTCATGGCGCGGACGAGCATCGTGCCCGTCACGGCACGACCGAGGGGCGTCGTGTTGAAGTAGGTCTTGCCGCCGGAGCGGATGTGGAAGGCACCGGTCTGCAGGGCGACGAGGCCCTCTTCCACGAGGGCGCTCTTCGCGTCGACGAGTCGGGCGATCTCGGCACCGTACTCGTGGGCACGACCGGGGACGGCGTCGATGTCCGGCTCGTCGTACTGGCCGATGTCGGCCGTGTACGTGCAGGGCACCGCTCCCTTCTCGCGCATCCAGGCGACCGCGCAGGAGGTGTCGAGACCTCCGGAGAACGCGATGCCGACTCGTTCGCCGACGGGGAGACTGCTCAGGACCTTGGACACGACGTCAATCGTACGGGGAGTCCAGCCGGTACATCGACGCGAGAAGTGCCCCTGGCCGGCGCCGCAGGGACTCGAACCCCTGCGACCTGCTGGTGCCCCTGGCCGGCGCTGCAGGGACTCGAACCCCTGCGACCTGCTGGTGCCCCTGGAGGGACTCGAACCCCCAACCGTTTCCTTAGGACGGAACTGCTCTTCCATTGAGCTACAGAGGCTGGCCCACCCACTCTAGCGGCGGAACGGCTCCAGGAAAGCCCGGAGCTCGTCGACGAACAGCCCCGGCTGCTCGAACGCCGCGAAGTGCCCGCCCCGGTCGAGTTCGTGGTGGTACACGAGGTTCGTCGTCCGCTCGAGCCACTCCTTCGGCGCCCGCACGAGGTCCCGCGGGAAGATCGAGAACCCGGACGGCACCTCGACCCGACGCTCGAGCTGCGCCACCGGCACCGCCGCGTTCGCGTGGTACATCCGCATCGCCGACCCGATCGTCGCCGTGGCCCAGTACTCGGTGAGCAACGCCAGGACCTCGTCCCGCGTGTACACCGACCAGAGGCCCCCGCCGCAGTCGCTCCACGAGCGGAGCTTCTCGACGATCCACGCCGCGAGCCCGGCGGGAGAGTCGTTCAGGCCGACCGCCGCGGTCTGCGGCTTGGTCCGGTGCATCATCGCGTAGGCGCCTTCGTCGGTACGCCACCGCTCGGTCTCGGCGACGAAGGCACGCTCCGCCTCGGACAGCGTCGACGGGTCGAGCCCGGGCCAGGCGAGCCCGCCGTCGATCCGGTGCACGGCGACGACCCGCTCGGGGTGGTCGAGCGCGAGGTACCGCACGACGTGCGTGCCGATGTCCCCACCGGACACCGCGAACCGCTCGTACCCGAGGTCGGTCATCAGCGTCGCCCACATCCCGGCGACGGCTCGTGCGTCGATCGGCTGCGGCGGTGCGTCGGAGAACCCGTAGCCGGGCATGTCCGGCACGATCACGTCGAACCCGGCGTCGACGAGCATCGGCAGGACCTTGCGGTACCGCCACCCGGAGTCCGGCCAGCCGTGCGCGAGCAGCACGGGGAGCGCACCCGGCGTCGCCGCGCGGGCGTGCAGCACGTGGATGCCGGTACCGTCCACCTCGACCCGGCGGGACGGCAGTGCGGCGAGTGCCGCCCGGTGCGCGTCGAAGTCGAACCCGTCTGCCCAGTACTCGACGAGCGGGCGCAGCTCGTCGACGTCGATGCCGAGCGACCACCCGGTCCCGGCGGGCGCGTCCGGCCAGCGGGTCGCGCGCAGGCGCGCACGCAGGTCGTCGATCGTCGCGTCGTCGATCTCGGGGGTCTCCGTCATGGCGGCACGCTACGCCCGCCCACCGACAGCCGGTCGCCACGGCCGACACGGTCCTGGTCCGTCACGGCGTCAGCCGCGCGGTACCGCTACGCGGCCACCAGGTACTCGTCCCACTCGGACTGCGGACGCTCGATGCCCCGGACCACCCACGAGGAGCCGTGCGGCGCCTTCGGGCGGAAGCGGAGCCGCCACCCCATCTCCTGCGGGGTGCGGTCGCCCTTGGTGTTGTTGCACGCCAGGCAGCAGGCGACGAGGTTCTCCCACGAGTCCTCGCCCCCGCGCGAGCGAGGCTGCACGTGGTCGATCGTGGTGGCGTGTCGATCGCAGTACGCGCACCGGTTGGCGTCCCGGCGGAGGACGCCCCGGCGCGACACCGGCACGAGTCTCGAGTGCGGGATGCGGACGTACCGGGTGAGGATGATGACGGACGGACGGTCGTAGGTCGACGTCGACCCCGTGACCGGGTGGTCGAGGTCGGCGGCGACGATGGCGGCCTTCTGGTTCATGACCAGCACGAGGGCCCGACGGAACGAGATCACCGCGAGGGGCTCGTAACCGGCGTTGAGGACGAGAGTGCGCATGGGTTCCCTTCCGACGTGCCTGGACGGCTTCCAGGCTGTGCGGGTGCGTCGGACCGGGGTACCGCGCAGGTGACCTCCGCTCGCGCGAACGGCCCCTGAACCACGAAGAGCACCACCCGGATGGGCAGTGCTCACGTCATGCAGGGGCGTGCTCGTGCACGCAGGCGGTGGTCGACCATATGTCGACGTGCGCGCGCCGACCCATGGTGCGGGTCGTGCGGAACGCTGACATGGGGTCTCCCTGCTCGGACCGTTCGGGCCGGTGCACGGTCAGGGTACGTCAGAAACCGGCCCGGCACGAGAGTGCACGGGCCGGTTCCGGCGATGTTCACGGGATCGATGCCCGCGGTCTGCGTCAGATGCCGAAGCGGACGATGTGGTAGTCGCTGGTCCAGATCGGGCGGATCGACACGGAGCCACCGGGCTTCGGCGCGTCCATGATCATGCCGTTGCCCATGTAGAAGCCGTCGTGCGCCTCGTTGTTGAAGATGACGACGTCACCCGGCTGCGCCTCGGACTCGGGGATCGTGGTGCCGGCCTGGTCCTGCAGCGGCACGGAGTGCGCGAGGTTGATGCCGTACTGCGCGTACACGAACATGACGTAGCCAGAGCAGTCGAAGCCCGACGGGTCCGCGCCGCCGAAGACGTACGGGGTGCCGATGTACTGCTTGGCGGTGGCGACCACGGCCGGCAGCGAGAACGGAGTGTTCGCGGCGGTCGAGGAGGCGACGTAGTCGGAAGCGCTCGGGCCCGTGTACGACGCGTACTGCGAGGCGGTCTGCACGCGGGCGGCCTGGGTGGCCGCGGCCTGCTCGGACGCCTGCTTCGCCGCGGCGTCGGCGGCCTTCTGCGCTGCCTCGGCGTCGAGCGTGGACTGCGCCGTCGCGCCGTAGCCGTCGCGGCTCGTGCCGGCGAGGGCGACCGCGTCGGAGACGGAGAAGTTCTGGGCCTCGGTCGTGCGGACCTGGCGCTGCGCGGTCGCGGCGTCCGTCCCGGTCGACTGCTGCGTCGCGGCGAACGCCGGGGCGACCGCGACGGTGCCGAACATGCCCGCGGCCACGGTCAGGACGACCGGCGCGAGGAAGCGGCGCTTGCGGGCCGACGAGCTCGCCTTGGTGGAGGCGGCGGTACGCGCGGCCTGGGCGGCACGACGGCCGCCGGGGAGCGGAGCGTCGCGCACCGGGGTGACGGCGCGGGCTGCTCGGCGCGAGAGGGGGGCGTCGGTGGCGTTCGCGGTGTTCGTCGGGTTCGCGGGCGTCTGGTCGTCCGCGGCGGAACCGGTCTGCGTCAAGGGTGTCTCCGGCGTCTCGTCACCACTGCCAGCGGGGGTGATCGCCGACCGTGCAACCCCATCCGTTCGTCATCGTTTCCGATCGAGACAGGAGACGGGTTCGAGACGTCCTGTCACGGGTCCTGGGCCTCGTGGGTGGCCGGCGGACTCGTCGAGTGTACGTGCCGACCGTTACCTTGTCGAGATGAAACCGCCGCTTTGTAACGAATCGGTAAAGAAGCCCTGATCAGGCCACAGAAACGCGCCCCGCCCCAGTTTCGGGGGCAGACGGGTCAGGAGCGCTCGATGTAGACGTGCTGCGCGACCTCGGTCGGGAGCTCGATGCCCGCGTCCTCGCCGTCGACACGCACGGCGACGTAGGCCCCTGCGCGCTGCACGCTCGCGACCCGGCCGGGCATGACACCGGCGGACCGCAGCTGGTGGAGGAGCTCCGGTTCGAACTGCACGGGCTCGCCCAGGCGGCGGATGACCCCGGTCGCGACGGCGTCGGTGCCCTCGGTCGCGGCGACGATGTTCTGCACGCCGTCGAGGAAGCCGGGTGCGGCCGGGCCGCCGATCTCGGCGAGTCCCGGGATCGGGTTGCCGTACGGCGACTCGGTCGGGTTGCCGAGCATCTCGAGCAAGCGGACCTCGACCTGCTCGCTCATCACGTGCTCCCAGCGGCATGCCTCGTCGTGGACGAACGCCCAGTCGAGACCGATGACGTCGGAGAGCAGGCGCTCGGCGAGCCGGTGCTTGCGCATCACGTGCGTCGCGCGCGAGCGTCCTTCGTCGGTGAGTTCGAGGTGCCGGTCGCCCGAGACGACGACGAGTCCGTCGCGCTCCATGCGGGCGATGGTCTGCGAGACGGTGGGGCCCGAGTGACCGAGGCGCTCCGAGATGCGTGCGCGCAGCGGCACGATCGCCTCTTCCTCGAGGTCGAGGATGGTGCGAAGGTACATCTCCGTGGTGTCGACGAGATCGGTCACGGTCCGCCTCTCATGTCTGGGCCCAGCGCGCCCCACCCTACTTGTTCGAGGCGACATGGAATGACCAACACTTGCAAGGTGCAAGAAAGTCCGTGCGCGATGCGGCCAGGAGGCGCGGCGTCGGCCCGCCCCGTCCGGCCGGTACACGGTCACTCGCGCTGGGATACCGCTCGTTAGGATCGGTGCATGGCAGACATCGTCATCCCCGCCGAGCTCCTCCCGACCGATGGCCGATTCGGCTGCGGACCGTCCAAGATCCGTGGCGCGCAGCTCGAGTCCCTCGTGACCCGCGGCGCGACGATCCTCGGCACGTCCCACCGCCAGAAGCCCGTCAAGGACCTCGTGGGCAGCGTCCGCGCCGGCCTCGGCGACCTGTTCGACCTCCCAGAGGGCTACGAGGTCGTCCTCGGCAACGGCGGCTCGACCGCGTTCTGGGACGCCGCCGCGTTCGGGCTCATCGAGCGCCGGGCCGAGAACCTGTCCTTCGGCGAGTTCGGCTCGAAGTTCGCCAAGGCCGCCGGCGCCCCCTGGCTCGAGGCGCCGCACGTGGTCGAGGCCCCCGGCGGATCCCTCGCCCCGCTCGAGATCGTCGAGGGCGTGGACGTCTACGCCTACCCGCACAACGAGACCTCGACGGGTGTCATGGCGCCGGTCGTCCGCGCCGCCGGGGACGCCGGCGCCCTCACCGTCGTCGACGCCACGAGCGCCGCCGGTGGTGCCGCGTTCGACGTCAGCGCCACGGACGTCTACTACTTCGCCCCGCAGAAGAACTTCGCCTCGGACGGTGGCCTCTGGCTCGCGCTGTTCTCCCCCGCGGCGATCGAGCGTGTCGAGCGCATCGCCGCGAGCGGCCGGTACATCCCCGAGTTCCTCTCGCTCAAGAACGCCGTCGACAACTCGCGGCTGAACCAGACGCTGAACACCCCGGCGCTCGCGACCCTGATCCTCCTCGACGACCAGGTCCGCTGGATCAACGAGTCCGGCGGGCTCGCCTGGGCCGACACCCGCACGAAGACCTCGTCGTCGACGCTCTACGACTGGGCGGAGTCGGTCGACTACGCGACGCCGTTCGTGACCGACCCCGCAGCCCGGTCGCAGGTCGTCGCCACGATCGACCTCGACGACTCGATCGACGCCAAGGCCGTCGCCGCGACGCTGCGCCAGAACGGGATCGTCGACACGGAGCCGTACCGGAAGCTCGGCCGCAACCAGCTCCGCATCGCGACCTTCACGGCGATCGACCCGGACGACGTCGCGAAGCTCGTGCAGGCGATCGACTTCACGGTGAGCGCCCTGCGCTGACGCGGTCGGTCCGCACGACAGGAGGCGCGGTGCCAGCTGGCACCGCGCCTCCTGTCCGTCCGGGGACCGGTCGGTCGCCCGTCAGGCGCGGTGGTGCTCCGGGTCGACCTCGCCGGCGTCCAGCCGGTCGACCTCGAGGTCGGCGTCCGGGTCGACCGGGCGCACCCGCTGGGTGCGACGGCGGCCCCGGGCCGGCTCGGCCGGTGCGACCTGCTGGTCTGTGTCGTCGGTGTCCGCGTCGTCGGTGTCGTCGTCGGAGTCGTCGGTGTCGTCCTCGGACCCGTCCAGCTCGTCGACGTCCACACCGTCGATGTCGTCGTCGTCCGGCTCGTCGAGGTCGTCCTCGTCGGCGTCGAAGTCGTCCTCGTCGTCCGCTTCGTCGTCGTCGGACTCGTCGTCGTCCGAGTCGTCGTAGTCGGCGTCCTCGTCCGCGTCGTCCTCGTCGCCGTCGAATTCCTCGTCGTCGTCCTCGTCGGACTCGTCGTCGTGCTCGCCCTCGGCACCGTCGGTGTCCTGGCCGGCCCGGTACTCGGCGAGCCGCTCGGACCACGGCACCCAGTCGGGCGCCAGCAGCGAGCCGTCACCAGGCATGAGCTCGACCTCGAGCACGGTCGGCTCGTCACCGGACACCTGGGCGATCGAGACGGTCCAGCGCCAGCCGGGGTACCCGGCCATGCGGTTGGCGAACAGCACCGAGACGACGCCGTCGCCCTCGTCGACGGTCCCGGCGAACGCGCCGACGGTCGACTCGGGGGTCACCTCGAGCAGCGCCGTGCGGGCGAGCGCGGTGAGGTCCTCGGAAGGAGCAGGAGCAACAGGGGAGGTATCGGTCATCACGCGTCCAACTGGTCAGCGACGTGCCGCAGGATCGCAGCGATTCGGGTGCCGTTCTTCGGGTACCGGCCGTGCCGGAAGTCCCCGCTGATCCGGTCGAGCTCCTTCACGAGGTCCTCGACGATCACGGCCATGTCGTCCGCCGATCGTCGCGACATCTTCGCGAGGGACGGCTGCGGGTCGAGGAGCCGCACGGACAGCGCCTGCGACCCCTTCTTCCCTTGGACGACGCCGTACTCGAGCCGCGAACCGGCCTTCACCGACGTGACGCCGTCGGGGAGCGAGGACGCGTGCAGGAAGACGGGTTCGCCGTCGTCGCCGGTGATGAACCCGAACCCCTTCTGGTCGTCGTAGAACTTGACCTTGCCGGTGGGCATTCGTCGGTCTCCTCGTGATCGTGGAACGGCCGTGGTGCGTCGGATATCCTGGGTCGATGGCCAACCCGACCCGGTCCACCGGGAACACGCAGGACTCCGCGGAACCCCCGGTGACGTTCAATCGTACCGAACGCGCCCTCGCGTTCATGGTCGGCGGGATCTTCATCGCCGCCTTCCTCTGCATGGCCGCCATGATCGTGATGTGGCTGACCGTCCCCAGCGCCCAGGGATCGATGCCGTGGCCCGTGATCATGGCGATCCCGCTGGTCGGCTTCCCGATCGGCATGGTGCTCGTGTTCACCCTCCTCGGCATCACCTGGACCCGTCGGGCCCGAGCGAACCGGACGGCGCGCTGAGGACCGCGTCGGACGAGCGCGGCGGACGATGACGACCACCGCAGACCTCGCCGCCCGGCTCCGGGCGATGCCGGACGACGCCCTCGAACGGCTCGTCGTGGCGCGCCGGCTCCCCGCGGCGGTCCTCGCCGAGACCGGCCCGCTGCGCATCTCGGACTTCTTCGACCTCGCCGAGGCGCTCCGTACCGACGACGCGGTCGACGCCGCGATCGAGCACCTGCCCCGTCGGACGCTGCTCGCGCTGCGTGACGGCGCGGGCTCCGCCGACGACCTCGCCCCGGCGGTCGCGCTCGGTCTGGCGGACGAGGACGGCGGCGTCGACGACGCGGTGTCGGCCCGGCTGGCCGCCCACGACGAGACCGCCGGTCTCCCAGGAGGCGCGGATCACCCCCGCCCCGTCGCTCCGGTGGACGAGACGGGCGACGACGAGCGCGCCCGGACGACCGGCGCGGAGCACGCCTTCGCGACGATGACCGTGCTCGCCGAACTCCTGCGGGCGGTGTCCGAGGGCGCGGTGCGCGAGCTCGTGAAGGGCGGCATCGGCACCCCGCTCGCGAAGACGCTCGGCGAGCGTGCCGGCGCGGACCCCGTCGTGGTCCCCGGCCGCCTGGCGCTGCTCGAACGGATCGGGTTCGCGGACACGGGCAACGGGACGTGGGCGACCACGGCGGCGGGCGACGCCTGGCTCGTCGCGAGCTGGCCGGACCGCTGGTCGACGCTGGTGTCGGCATGGCGGGACGCACTCGACCCCGCCGTCCGGAGCGTGCTCGACGTGGCCGGCGACGACCTGCGCGACCTCGTGTCGGCCGGCCGGTGGGCGTACCCGGCGGGCTCGCGCTGGCTCGACGCGGTGCTGCTCGACGTCGCGGGCACCGCGGCCGCACTCGGGCTCACGGTCGACGGCCGCGTGACGAGCACCGGCCGTGCACTGCTGGACGGGGACCCGGCCCCCGCTGCGGAGGACCTCCCCCGCACGGTCGACGCCGTGTACCTGCAGCACGACCTCACGGTCATCGCACCGGGGCCGCTCGCGCCGGTCGACGACGCCGCGCTCCGGACCGTCGCCGTGCTCGAGGCACCGGGTCTCGCCGCCCGGTACCGCATCTCCGAGGACTCGCTCCGCCGCGCGTTCCGGGCCGGCCACACCCGGCAGGACGTCGTCGCGCTGCTGGAACGGCTGTCCGCGACGGGCCTGCCACAACCGCTCTCCTACCTCGTCGACCAGGTGTCCTCGCGGGACGGCAGCATCGTGGTCGACGTCGGCGCCGACGGGGTCGGCGCCCGCGTGCACGGCACGCCGGACCAGCTCGACCTCATCGGGGTGGACGCCGAGCTCCGGCAGCTGGCGTGGGAGCGCAGCGACCTGGCCACCCTGCTGACCCGCTACCCGCCGCACGTCGTCCACACGGCGCTCGAGGACCAGCGCTACCCGGCCGTCCTGACGGCCGCAGCCCGCCCGGCGACGGGATCCGTTCCTCCAGGCCGTCGACGCACCACCGGACGCAACCCGGAGCAGGCGGCGCACGCACTCGTGGAACGGCTCCGCGTCACCACCGAGCGCGGCGAGGCCGAGCCCGAGCAGGAGTGGCTGGGGCGGCAGATCGACCTCGCCGTCCGAGGACGCACGCCGATCCGCCTGACGGTGCGCATGCCGGACGGCTCCGAGCGACCGTTCTCGATCGTGCCGACCTCGGTCGCCGCCGGACGCGTGCGGGGACGCGACACGGCCGTCGACGTCGAGCGGACGCTCCCGCTCTCCCTCGTGGTGGCTGTGGAGAGCGACGCCTGATCCACAGGTGAGCCGATCCGCGCTGGTTCGCAGCCGAGCGGCCTAGGCTGATCCGTCATGAACGGACCGCTGATCGTGCAGAGCGACCGCACCGTGCTCCTCGAGGTGGCGCACCCCGACGCCGAGGACGCACGGCACGACCTCGCGGTGTTCGCCGAGCTCGAACGCGCGCCGGAACACGTGCACACGTACCGCATCACCCGGCTCGGCCTGTGGAACGCGCGGGCGGCCGGGCACGACGCGGAGAGCATGATCCACACGCTCGAGCACTTCGCGAAGTTCCCCGTCCCGCAGAGCGTCACGGTGGACATCCGCGACACCGTGGCACGGTACGGCCGACTCGTCATCCGGCGCGAAGAGCGTCCGGACGCGCCGGCGATCGCGAACTCCCCGGCCGAAGAGCTCGAGCGCCAGCCGGTCCTGCTCCTCACCGCGTCCGAACCCACGGTCCTCGCCGAAGTCATCCGCTCGAAGCGGATCAAGCCGCTGCTGGGCGACATGCGCTCCCCGGAAGAGGTCGAGCTGCTCCCGTGGGCACGGGGGCAGATCAAGCAGGAGCTCGTGAAGCTCGGCTGGCCGGCCGAAGACCTCGCCGGGTACACGCCCGGGCAGCCGCACCCGATCGACCTCGACACCGACGACTGGCACCTGCGTCCCTACCAGGAACAGGCGGTCGACACGTTCTTCGCGCAGGGCTCCGGCGTCGTCGTGCTGCCCTGTGGTGCCGGCAAGACGCTCGTGGGCGCCGGGGCGATGGCGACGGTCAAGGCGACGACGCTCATCCTCGTGACGAACACCGTCTCGGCCCGGCAGTGGCGATCCGAGCTGCTGCGCCGGACCACCCTCACCGAGGACGAGATCGGCGAGTACTCGGGCAGCGTGAAGGAGATCCGTCCGGTCACGATCGCGACGTACCAGATCCTCACCGCCCGTCGGAAGGGCGAGTACACGCACTTGTCGCTCCTCGACGCCCTCGACTGGGGACTCATCGTCTACGACGAGGTGCACCTGCTGCCGGCGCCGGTCTTCAAGCTGACCGCCGACCTCCAGGCCCGGCGGCGACTCGGGCTCACGGCGACCCTCGTGCGCGAGGACGGGCGCGAGGGCGACGTCTTCTCGCTCATCGGGCCGAAGCGCTACGACGCCCCGTGGAAGGAGATCGAGGCGCAGGGGTACATCTCCCCCGCCGCCTGCTGCGAGGTGCGCATCGACCTGCCGCACCAGGACCGCCTCGAGTACGCGGCGTCCAGCGACGACGAGCGGTACCGGCTCGCGGCGACCTCGCCGGCGAAGACCCCGGTGGTGCGCGAGCTCATCGAGAAGCACCGCGGCGAGCAGATCCTCGTGATCGGGCAGTACATCGACCAGCTCGACTCGCTCGCCGAGTCCCTGGACGCCGCCGAGATCACCGGCTCGACCCCCGTCGACGAGCGGGAGCGGCTCTACCAGGCCTTCCGCGAGGGGTCGATCGACGTGCTCGTCGTCTCGAAGGTCGCGAACTTCTCGGTCGACCTGCCCGACGCGACGGTGGCGATCCAGGTGTCCGGCTCGTTCGGATCCCGTCAGGAAGAGGCCCAGCGACTCGGCCGACTCCTCCGCCCGAACAAGGACGGGCTGCCCGCGTCGTTCTACACGCTCGTCACGCGGGACACGGTCGACCAGGACTTCGCGCAGAACCGGCAGCGGTTCCTCGCGGAGCAGGGGTACTCCTACACGATCCTCGACGCCGACCAAGTCCAGGCGGTCGTGGGCTGACGCACCAACCGCTCTCAGGAAACCACTAGGGAACGGTCAGAAGATAGGACCATGAGCGATGGCCCCAAGATCCTGATCGTCGACGACGAGCCGAACATCCGCGACCTCCTGACGACCTCGCTGCGTTTCGCCGGCTTCGCCGTGCGCGCGGTGGGCAACGGAGCACAGGCGATCTCCGCCGTGCTCGAGGAAGAGCCGGACCTGATCATCCTCGACGTCATGCTGCCCGACATGAACGGCTTCGGCGTCACCAAGCGCCTGCGGTCGTCGGGCTACACCTCCCCGATCCTGTTCCTCACCGCCAAGGACGACACCGAGGACAAGATCACCGGTCTCACCGTCGGCGGCGACGACTACGTCACGAAGCCGTTCTCCCTCGACGAGATCGTGGCCCGCATCAAGGCGATCCTCCGTCGCACGATGAACGACGAGGAAGACGCGATCATCCGCGCCGGCGAGCTCACGATGGACCAGGACACGCACGAGGTCACGATCGGCGACGCGCAGATCGAGCTCTCCCCGACCGAGTTCAAGCTGCTCCGCTACCTCATGCTCAACCCGAACCGCGTGCTGTCGAAGGCGCAGATCCTCGACCACGTGTGGGAGTACGACTTCAACGGCGACGCCGGCATCGTCGAGTCCTACATCTCCTACCTGCGCCGCAAGCTCGACCAGTACTCGGCCGAGCCGATCATCCAGACCAAGCGCGGGTTCGGCTACATGCTCAAGGCGTCCAAGGCCTCGTAGGTCTCCCGGATCCCTCGGGGTTCGTCTTCACGGCGGTCGTCCGGTTTCACCGGGCGACCGCTGTCTATCGTTGGGGCAGCATGCACACGCGAATGAGCCGCTGGTGGGACGGGATCTCCCTGCGCACCAAGATCACCGGGATCACGGTGCTCCTGGTGGCGCTCGGACTGCTCGTCGCGGGGCTCGGCACGATGACGGTGCTGTCGACGTACCTCATGGCCCAGCTGGACAACAACGTCCGTCAGACGACGGAACAGCTCGAGGGTCAGAACATCAGCGACGGCGAGCAGTACTGCAAGCTCTCCGTCGTCCTCTCGCAGAGCGCGTACGTCGCCGCGTACGACTCCGCCGGCAAGCAGATCTGCCAGACCCCGGCGTCGAGCCGCCCCGACATCCACGAGCTCGACTTCTCCTCCGCGGCGCAGACCAGTTCGCGCTTCTCGCTGTACGACAGCCAGCACAACCACGAGTGGCGTGCGCAGGTCATCCCGGCATCGCTGCAGGACCAGTCGACCGGCACCACGCAGGCCGGGTACGTCCTGGTCGCGGTGTCGAGCGCCGACACCGACCAGACCGTCCTGCGATTCACCGCCATCTTCCTGAGCTTCGGTGCCTCGGTGATCCTGCTCGGCGCCATGCTCACGCGGCTCCTCGTGACGGCGACGTTCGACCCCCTGCGCGACGTCGAGGACACCGCTGCCCGGTTCGCCGCCGGTGACTTCAACCAGCGCCTCGAAGCCGACACCCCCAACACCGAGGTCGGTCGACTGAACCGGTCCCTCAACTCCATGCTCGAGCGCATCGACTCCGCGTTCGAGGACCGGCAGCGCACCATCGACCAGATGCGTCGGTTCGTCGGGGACGCCTCCCACGAGCTCCGCACGCCCCTCGTGTCGCTCCGCGGGTACGCCGAGCTCTACCGGATGGGCGCGCTCCGCAAGGAAGAGGACGTCGCCCAGGCGATGGAGCGCATCGAGAAGGAAGCCCAGCGCATGGGCCTCCTCGTGCAGGACCTGCTGCAGCTCGCCCGCATCGACGAGTCGAAGCCGCTCGAGCTCGGCCCGGTCGACCTCGTCGCCATCGCCCGTGACTCCGCGCTCGACACGATGGCGTCGAACCCCGACCGCGAGATCCAGGTGCTCGTCGAGGACTCGGTGACCGGCGAGAGCGTGCCGCACGCGGTCCGTCCGGCGTCAGCACCCGCCTCGGCCCCTGGTTCCGGCGACGGGCCCCCGGCATCGCCGACGTCCGCGAACACGACCGGCCCCATCGCGTTCTCGCGCCAGACGATCGCGCGACTCCGCGCCCGCCGCACCCGCGCGATGGGTGTCGACGGCACGGCCGCCCCCACCGACGAGACCACCCCGCTGCCCACCGTCGTGCTGCCGAAGCGGCCGCCGATCGTCCTGGCGGAGGAGAACAAGATCCGCCAGATCGTGACGAACCTCATGGGCAACGCCATGCGCTTCACGGAGCACGACGACCCGATCGAGATCGGCATCGGCGTGGACGACGAGCGCGGGATGGCGCACATCGACGTGATCGACCACGGCGAGGGCATCCCGCCGCAGCTGCGCGACAAGATCTTCCAGCGCTTCTGGCGCGCCGACACCTCGCGCGCACGGGACACCGGCGGCTCGGGCCTCGGGCTCGCGATCGTCTCGGGCATCGTCGCGGCGCACCACGGTTCGGTCGAGGTGTTCGACACCGAGGGCGGCGGCGCGACCTTCCGCGTGTGGCTCCCCCTGCTCCCCCGCGACTACGCCGCCCCCGCGCCCGCCGGCGCGTGACGC
>NZ_JABXGF010000061.1:0-21019 GCF_025407985.1 Curtobacterium sp. C2H10
CCCGGTGGACCCGGTGGCCCCGGCCGAACCCGCGTTCCCCGCGGCGGCCATCGCGGCGCCGAACGAGTCCGCGGACGCCGGCGCACCCGACGAGGACGCGGCCCGCGCCGGTGCCGGGGCGGCAGCGGACGTGGTGATGGTCAGGCTCATGCTGCGCTCCCCGCGTTCATGAGGGACAGCAGCGCCGCCGTCTGCAGGTCCGTCGCACCCGAGGCCGCGGTCGTCGCCGTCGTGGCGGACGCCTGCGCGGGCACGATGCGTCGGATCGTGGCGATGTCCGAGTCCTTGTACCAGTTGTCGACGATCCGGACGTCCTTGCCCGGTCGCGGCGCGTGCAGGACCTTGCCGTCGCCGACGTAGATGACGACGTGCCCCTCGCCCTTCGGGATGATGAGGTCGCCGGGCTGCGCGTCCTTGAGGGACCCCACCTCGACGCCCATCTTCGCCTGGTCCGGCACGACCCGGGGCATGGTCACCCCGAGGTCCTTGAACACCGTCTGCACCAGCCCCGAGCAGTCCATGCCGCTCGTGGTGGTGCCGCCGAAGACGTACGGCACGCCGAGGTACTTCTTCGCGTCCGCGACGACGTCGGCACCCGTGGCGCCGCTGCCCGTCGCGAGGGTCCCGGCCCCGGCGTCGACGGACGTGGCGGCGGCCGCGGGCGTCACGGCCGAGGTCGTGCCGGTGCCGGTGGTGCCGGTCCCGCTCCCGGTCGCGGTCGCCAGGGCGTCGGCGAACGCGGTCGACGTGGCGGCGCCCGACGCGGCCGAGGTGGCCGCCGTCGCGGTGGTCCCGCTGCGCAGGGCATCGATCTGGGTCCGGATCTCGGAGATCCGGGAGAGCACGGCGTCCACGCTCATCGGGCACCACCTTCCGCGCGGCTGCGTGCCGCGATCTCGTCGAGGGCGTTCTGTTCGGTGCGGAGGTCCTCGGCGGCCTGCTGCTCGTCGTGCTGGACCTCGAGCTTCTCGAGCCCGAGGGCGGACCGGCGGGCGGCGTTGTAGTCGTCCTGTGCCCGGTCGGCGTCGGCGCGGCGGGTCCGGGCGACGGCGTCGAGCTCCTCGAGCATCCCGCGGGTGGCGGCACGGGCCGCGGCGACCGCGCTGAGGGTCGCGGCGTCCTGGATCGGCTGCGACCCCTCGGCGCCGGCGAGGTTCCGACGCGCTGCGATCCGGGCGTCGGCGGCGTCCCGCACCCGCTCGTTGGCGGTCGCGAGGGCGGCGGCGGCACGGTCCTGTTCGGCGTGCCGGAGCCGGAGGAGCCCGGCGAGCGGGAACCGGCGGGCCATCAGGCACCACCCCCGGTGCCGAGCGTGCTGACGAGTGCGTCGAGGGAGCGCCACGACGCAGCCGCGGTCGCACGCTCGTCCATGCCCTGCCGCAGGAAGCCGTCGATCGCGTCCTGGTGGTCGACGGCGGCGTCCACGAGGGGGTTCGTCCCGCGCTGGTACGCCCCGACGTCGAGCAGGTCCTGCGCCGCCCTGCGCGCGGCCATGACCTTCCGCAGGGCCGTCGCCGCACCGCGCTGCCCGGGCGTGGTGACCTTCGAGGCCACGCGCGACACCGAGCCGAGCGCGTCGACGGACGGGAAGTGCCCGGTGATCGCCAGCTTCCGGTCGAGGACGACGTGCCCGTCGAGGATGCTCCGGGCGGCGTCGGCGATCGGTTCGTTGTGGTCGTCGCCGTCGACGAGGACCGTGTACAGCCCCGTGACGCTGCCGACCCGGTCGGTCCCGGCGCGTTCGAGCAACCCGGCGAGGACGGAGAACGTCGACGGCGGGTAGCCCCGGGTGGCCGGCGGCTCCCCCACGGACAGCCCGATCTCGCGCTGCGCCATCGCGACGCGGGTGAGCGAGTCCATCATCAGCACGACGTCCTGTCCGGCGTCGCGGAAGGACTCGGCGATGCGGGTGGCGACGAACGCGGCACGCAGGCGCATGAGCGCCGGCTCATCCGAGGTCGACACGACGACGATCGAGCGGGCGAGGCCCTCCGGACCGAGGTCGTCCTCGAGGAACTCGCGCACCTCGCGTCCGCGCTCGCCGACGAGGGCGATGACGTTGACGGCCGCGTCGCTCCCCCGGGCGATCATCGACAGCAGCGAGGACTTGCCGACGCCGGAGCCCGCGAACAGGCCCATGCGCTGCCCGCGCCCGACCGTGGTGAGGGTGTCGAGCACGCGGACGCCGAGCTGCATCGGGGTGTCGATGCGCGTCCGGGCCATGGCGTTCGGCGTCTCGTGGTCGAGCGGCACCCACGCGACCGGCTCGCCACCGGCGCCGACGAGCGGACCGCGGTCGTCGATCGGGCGTCCGAGTCCGTCGAGCACGCGTCCGAAGAGTCCCGCCCCGGTGGGCACGAGCACCGGTCGCCCGGTGGGCCGTGCGGGCGTGCCGGCGGTCACACCGGTCAGGCGCCCGAGCGGCATGCAGCGGACGCCGGTGACGTCGGTCGCGACGACCTCGACGAGGGTCTGCGGCGCACCCTCGGCACCGACGGCGACGACCTCGCCGACGTGCGCGTCGAGTCCGGCGATCGTGAGGCCGAGTCCGACCGCGCTCGTGACGACACCGACCCGCTGCGGAGCGGCCTGTCGGAGTGCCTCGTCGAGCCCACGGGGGCGGAGGAGCGTCGTGGTCACGGGGTCACCCCCAGCGCCGTGCGGGCACGGTCCAGCGCGGTGGCGATCCGCGCGTCGAGCATCCCGTCGGGCAGGTCGACGACGGCGTCCCCGTCGCGCAGCGACGGGTCGGCGACGACCGGGACCGGCAGGTCGAGTTCGGCGACGCGCGCGGCGTCCGCGACGCTCAGCCGGAGGGCCACGGCGACGGTGCGGTCGATGGACGCGAGCGCCCGCTCGACGGTCGCCTGCGCACCGGGGACGACCCGCGCCTCCCGTCCGTCATCGGCGGTGTCCGCGGTTCGGGAGGCGCGGATCGCGTACCCGACGACGGCTTCCGCCAGGTCGACGGCCGCGACCGCGACCGACTGCTCGGCCTGGTCGAGGACCGGTGCGACGTGCGACAGCATCGCGTTCGTCGCGGCGTCGAGGACCGCGATGCGGCGCGCGGTGTCGGCCTGCATCGAGGCGGTGCGGGCCGCGTGCTCGGACTCGAGCCGGGCACGGAGCGCGTCGGTCTCGGCCTGCGCCTGCCGGAGCCCCGCGGCGTACCCGGCGGCGTGCCCGCGCACGTCGGCGCTGGCGGCGCGCGCGTTCCCGGACGGGTCCCCGATGACGGGGAACGCGACGCGCTGGACCACGGACTCAGTCAACGAGCTCGTCCTCCTCGGCGCGGTGGACCGTGATGACGCCCTGCGCCTCGAGTTCGCGGACGGAGCGGACGACCTCGGCGCGGGCCTCCTCGACCTGCGAGACCCGGACCGGGCCCATGGCCTGCAGCTCGTCGTCGAGGAGCTCGCGGTTGCGCTCGGAGACGTTCGCCCGGATCGTCGCGACGACCGGCGCGGCGGCACCCTTCATGGCGGTCGCGAGGAGCTTCGAGTCGATCCCGCGCAGGACCTGCTGGATGTCGCGGGACTCGAGCTTGACGATGTCCTCGAACGTGAGCATCCGGGAGCGGATGTCCTCGGCGAGCTCGGGGTCGCGCGCCTCGAGCCCGTCGAGCACGGCCTTCTCGGTGGCGACGTCCGAGCGGTTGATGATGTCGACGAGCGGGGCGATGCCGCCGACGACCTCGACGCTCTCGCGCGGCGACACGACGGCACCGGCGCGCTGGCGGAGGACGCCGGCGACGATCCCGACGGCTTCCGGGGTCGCGCTCCCCATGGTCGCGAACGCCTGGGCGACGTCGGTGCGGGCGCGCTCGTCCACCCCGGCGAGCACGGCGCTGGCCTGGGCCGGCTTCAGGTGTGCGAGCACGAGGGCGATGGTCTGCGGGAGCTCGCCCTCGAGGAGCGTGACGACCTGGCCGGGCTCGGCGTCGTCGAGGAAGTCGAACGACTGCCCGGCGAGGTTCGAGGCCAGGCGGTCCATGACGCCGGCGGCGCGTTCGGCACCGAAGGACGCCTCGAGCAGCCCGAGCGCGGTCTCCTTGCCGCCGCGCTTCTGCGTGCGGCCGCTCAGCGTCATCCGGTGGAACTCGGTCAGGGTCTTGTCGACGACGGTGTCCTCGACGCGGCGCATCCGGACGATCTCGGCGGAGATCTCCTCGGCCTCGATCTCGGTGAACTGCTTCATCACCTCGGCGGCGCGCTCGGTCTCCATCTGCATGAGGATGAGCGCGACCTTCTGCGCACCGGTCAGCGCACGGTCGCCAGCGCCGGTCCCGCCGGCGCTCGGCACCAGGGCGCTCACACCGGTGCCCGGTCGTCGAGGAGCCCGCGGAGGAGCTCGGCCGTGCGCTTCGGGTCCCGCTCGGCGAGGGCGGAGATGTCCTGGCGACGACGCTCCGCGGTGATCTCCTCGGTGGTGAGGACCTCGGTGGGGGCGTCGTCGTGCGGGACGGTGGGCAGCGCGACGGTCGTGGCGTCCCCGGCCTGCAGGGTGCTCCGGTCCGCGGCGCCGTCGACGGCGAGCGGGAGCTGGAAGGTCTCGCCGGAGAAGGCGTCGAGCTCGCCGAGGTCGACCGCCTCGCGCTCCTGCTTCCGGCTGCGGCGGGCGAGGAAGACGATGATCGCGATGAGGGCCAGCAGCGCGCCGACGACGATCCCGGCGGTGCGGATCGACGACCACAGCGCCTCCTGCTGGTCGGCCTTCTGCTGGGCCTCGAGCGCCTTCGTCGCCTTGTCGGCGGCGCTGGTGTCGAAGTCCATCATCGCCACACGGACCTGGTCGCCGCGTGTCTGGTCGACACCGGCGGCCGCGGCCACGAGGTCGTTGATGCTCTGCAGGTTCGCGTTCTGCACCGCGGCCGCCTTGGAGTTCAGCGCGACCGAGATCGTCTGGCGGGAGAGCCCACCGGCCGGCAGCTGCGTGGTCTCGGTGGTGTGGTCGACGGCGTTGTTCTTCGTCGCGGACTCGTTCTTGTAGCCGTCGTCGGCGCCGCTCGTCGCGGTGCCGTTCGGCACGGCGATGTTGTCCGGTCCGAGGACGCCGGTCGCCCCGGCGCCGCCGGCACCGGACCCCGCGCCGTACTGCTCGGTGGTGGACGACTCGTTGAGCGCGACCGGGCCGGTCGTCGGCGTCGTGTACGACTCCGACGTGCGGGTGCCCGAGTTCTGGTTCATCGTGGCGGACACCACGACGCTGGCGTTCCCGGTGCCGAGGGTCGTGTCGAGCAGGTCCTGGATCTTCTTGCTCGTCGAGGCGTCGTAGTCGGCCGCCTGGTCCGCCCCGCTGCCGGTCGCGCCGGTGCCGACGGCGGAGAGCGTCTGGCCCTTCGCGTCGACGACGGAGACGTCGGTCGGCTGCATGCCCTCGACGGCGGCGCTCGTCAGGTGCACGATCGCCTGGACCTGGTCGGTGCTCAGCTCGCTGCCGTTCTTCGTGGCGATGAACACCGACGCGGTCGGGTCCTTCTCCTCGGAGACGAACACGGTCTTCTCGGGGATCGCGAGCTGCACGGTGGCGGTCTGCACGCCGTCCATCGCGCCGATGGTCTTCGCGAGCTCGCCCTCCATCGCGCGCTTGTACGTGACGTCCTGCTGGAACTCGGAGCTCGTCACGCCCATCTTGTCGAGCAGCGAGTAGCCGCCCTCGTTCGATGCGGGCAGCCCGTTCGACGCGGCCTTGAGCCGCTCCGAGTACACCGACCCCTGCGGGACGAGGATCGTGGCCCCGCCGTCGGTGAGCTGGTACGGCACGCCGTCGGTGGTGAGCTGGTCGGTGACGCTCGCCGCGTCGGCCGCCGCCAGTCCGGTGAACAGCGGGGCGTAGGACGCCTTGCCGAGCCAGCTCGCGAGCGCGATGCCGCCGAGCACGAGCGCGGCGATGACGAGGATCGCGATGGTCCGCTGGGCAGCGCTGAAGCCCTTGACGTAGGCGGCGAGACGACCGAAGAGGTCCTTGACGGCGACGGGCATCAGGCCTGCATCCTCATGATCTCGTTGAAGGCGTCGACGCCCTTGTTGCGGACGGCGGAGACGAGCTCGAGCGTGACCTGGGCGCGGGTGGCGGCGATGGTCGCGTCGTGGATGTCGTCGAGGTTGCCGGTGACGGCCTTGAGCGCGAGGGTCTTCGAGTCGCTCTGCAGCTGCTGGAGCCCGTCGACCGCGTTCCCGAGCGACGCGGCGAACCCGCTGCCGTCGGACGTCGCGCCGGCGGCCGCGACTCCGCTCGTCGCGCTCGTGCCGACGTCGCTGGACGTGCCGCTCAGGCTCGTCATCGCGTTCGTCATCGCGTTGGTGGTCACACCGTTCACGGCGTCGATGGGCATCAGTTCTTCCCGATCTGCAGGGCCGCCTCGTAGGCGGTCTTCGCGCGGTCGACCACGGCGGCGTTCGCCTGGTAGCCCCGCTGGGCCATGATGAGGTCCGCCATCTGCGTGCCGAGGTCGATGTCCGGCATGCGGACGTAGCCCTCCGCGTTCGCGAGCGGGTTGTCCGGGTCGTACGTGACCCGGCCGGCGGCGCTGCCGAACGCGGCGCCCTTGACGTAGGCGCCGGACACGCCGTTGCCCTCCTGGACCTCGACGTAGCGGGCCTGGAACGCGGAGTCGTCCATCGACTTCACCGTGTTGACGTTCGCGATGTTGTCCGACACGGCGTCGAGCCACTTGCGGTGCACCGTCATGCCGGTGCTCGCGATGCCGATCGCGTCGAACGTGGTCACGAGGTGGTCCGCATCGCCGCGCGGACACTGGTGAGCTCGGAGTTCATCGCCTGCGTGGCGAACTGGTACCGGAGCACGGTGTCGATGTTCGAGAGCGTCTCCTCGTCGAGGTTGACGTTGTTGCCGTTCGTGTTCGTCGGCTCGAGGCTCCGCGCGACGGTCGGGGTCGTGCCGCCGTCCCCGTCGACGATCGACTTCGCCAGGGCGTCCTCGAACTGGACCTTCTCGGCGTGGTAGTTCGGCGTGTTGATGTTCGCGATGTTGTTCGCGATGACCTTCTGTCGCATCGACAGGCCGTCGAGCGCACTCTGCAGTGCGACGCTCGTCACGGAATCGAACACTGGTGGACCGTCCCCTCGCTGACGACGTCCCCTGTTGACGTCGCCTGATGGCGGTGGCCGATCCGTGGCCGAACTGGTGAGCGATCCGTGCTCAGGGGGCGCTGTCGGCCGGGCCGTGGGGCGCGTTAGGGGTCGCCCCGAACGGGGGGCGGGGCGCGCTCACGTGTGCACACTTCGACATTCCGCCGGTCGATCGACGCGTGCTTCGTCGCACGATGCACACGCATCCGGTGCGTGTGCATGCTCCGACGTTCCGCCAGTCGATCGACGCGTGCTTCGTCGCACGATGCACACGCATGCGCGCGCCGCCGCGGCTCGTCCCGCCCGCGCCCGCGCCGCGCCCCGTGTCAGGCGGACGCGTCGAGGTACACCGACCCGCGCGGCTCCCGCGTCGCGTCCACCGCCCGGAGCGCCCCGAGGTGGTCGAGTGTCGCCCGACGGTCCCCTTCGAGCGCCGCGATCCGGTCCCGCTGCGCGGCGAGCAGCCGGGAGGCACGCCCCACCAGCTCCCGCGGCACCGGCCCCAGCCCGGTCGGCTCGGACCACCGCACGTCGCCGCCCGCCGTCAGGTCGGCTTCGAGCGCCTCGAGCACGGCCTCCCACGCGGCACGGCGTTCCGCGTCAGGCGACACCGAGTGCCCCGCCGGTCGGGTGGTGCACCGCGGTCGCCGCCGGGATCGACGCGGCGGCCTCGTGCCACGACTGCCGCAGCGGCTCGAGGATCCGGATGCAGTCTCGGGTGGCCTGGACGTCCCGGTGCACGTTCGCGGTGATGAGCGACGTCGACGCGTAGTTGTAGATCGCCAGCAGTCCCTCACCGCCGTCCCACACGTCGATCTTCAGCGTCGAGGACAGCTCGCCGACGATGGCCTGCGCGTGCAGGAGCTGCTCGCGGGCCGCGTCCCAGTCGGCGGTCGTCTGTGCGGCCTCGGCGCGGTGCAGGTCGAGGAGCAGCCGGTCGTAGAGCATCGTGACGAGCTGCGCCGGCGTCGCCGAGAGCACGGCTTCGTTCGTGTACTGGGCACGGCGCTGGTCCGTGACGGTGCGGGGCTGCGCGGCCTGTCGGAAGGCGGCGGACTGGAGGTCGAAGGCGTTCATCGGTGTTCCTGTCAGCTCGTCGTCGACGCCAGCTGGCTCGCGAGCCAGCTGGACTGGGACTGGAGCTTGCTGAGGCTGGTCTCGAGGCTCGCGTACATCGTCTGCAACGCTGCGCGACGCGAGGTGAGCCGGTCGGTCCAGCTGTCGATCTGGGTGTTGAGGTCCTTCGCGACGGCCTGCTGTCCGGTGATCGCGGTGGTGATGGACCCGTCGTACTTGTCGGAGGCCGCGGTGGCAGCGGCGCCGACGTTCGCCGCGACGCCCGAGAGCATCGCCTGCGTGCCCTCCGGATCGGTCGCGAGGGCCTTCTGGAAGACGTCGGCGTCGAAGGTGAAGTCGCCGTCCTTCGTGATCGAGATCCCGATCGACGACGGGGACTTCCCGCCCACCGGCGCGGACATCGTGCTGGCGAGCCGCTGGACGACGTCACGCGTGGTGCCGTCGCCCGAGAGCACGCCGGCCGTCGTCGTGGTGGTGCCGGTCGTCGGGCTGGTCGTGCTCGTGACGGCGGTGTTCGAGCTGTAGTAGGCGGCCACGGCGTTCATCGCGTCGACGAGGCCGGACGCGACGGTCTGCGCCTTCGTGGTGTCCTGTGCGATGGTCAGCGTCACCGGGTCGGTGGTGGGCTGCGTCACCGTGACGCTGACCCCGGGGACGAGGTCGGTGAAGGTGTTCGTCGTGCTCGTCACCGTCTGCGCCGCCGCGGTACCGGCCCACAGGGTCACGCTGGCGTCCTTCGCCTGCGTGACGACCGCGGCACCGACCTGGGTGAGGACGTTCGTCGCGGTGCCGGCGGTGACCTCGTCGGCCGTGCCGCGGTACACCTCGAACGCTCCGGCTGCCCCGGTCTTCGCCGAGGTGAGCTGCAGGCGGTAGAGCTTCGTGCCGTCGGCGTCGGTCCCGGCAGCGACCCGCGTCGCCGTGACACCGGCGCCCGACTTGTTGATCGCGGACACGGTGTCGTCGAGGGACCCGGAGGCCGGTGTGACGGTCGTCTTCGTGCCGTCGGCGCCGACGAGCGTGATCGGCTCGGCTGCGGAGGACCACGTCGCCATCGCAGCGGTGACGCCGACCTGGGCCGACGCGGTGGACCCGACCGTGAAGCTCAGCGACCCGGCGCTGGCGTTCGCCCCGGTGACCGCGGTGACGCCCGGCGACGAACTCGTGGCCGTGAAGAGGTCGAGCGAGGTCGCCTTCGCCGCGTCCTTCGCCTTCGTCGCGAGGGTCTGCACGAGCCCGTTGATCGTCTGCAGTGACGAGATGAACGAGTTGGTGCTGGTGAGCTTGTTCTTGAGGAGCGTCTGCGGGACCCCCTCGACGCTCATCAGCGAGTTGATGAGGTCGGTGGTCTTGAGACCGCTGACGAGACCGTCGATCGCGAGACTGCTCGCCGATGACACGGACGACATCGATGGCTCCTGCCGCTACGAGGGGAAAGGGTGCGGGTGACGCCGCCGCCCGGGGTACCTGAACGATCCCGGACGGCGGCGTCAGCGCTGCTAGCGCAGGAGCGAGAGCACACCCTGCGTGCTCTGGTTGGCCTGCGCGAGCATCGAGGTGCCGGCCTGGCTGAGGATGTTGTCGCGCGTGTACTTGACCATCTCCTCCGCCATGTCGACGTCGGTGATGCGCGAACCGGCAGCGGTGAGGTTCTCCTTGGCCACGTTCGTCACGTTGATGGCGTGGTCGAAGCGGTTCTGGATGGCACCGATGTTCGAACGTGCCGTCGACACGCTCTTGATCTGCGCGTCGATCGTGGTGATCGCGGTCTGCGCACCGGTGGCGGTCGTGAAGTCGAGACCGGTGACGGCGGTCGCCACGGTCGAGACGTTCGCGCCCGACAGGTCGACGTCGATCTGGCTCGCCGCGTCGCCGTTGGCGCCGACCTGGAACTTCAGGACGCCTGCGGTGCCGGCGGAGCCGTCGAGCAGGTTGATGCCGTTGAAGTTGGTCGACTGGGAGATGCGGGTGAGCTCCTTGGACAGCTCGGTGACCTCGGTGGAGATCGCCGTGCGGGAGTCCGCGTTGTTCGAGTCGTTGCCGGCCTGCACGGCGAGGTCACGCATGCGCTGGAGGATCGAGTGGGTCTCGGTGAGGCCACCTTCAGCGGTCTGCACGACGGAGATGCCGTCCTGTGCGTTGCGGGCGGCGACCGTGAGGCCACCGACCTGGGACTTCAGCCCCTCGGAGATCGACAGACCGGCCGCGTCGTCGGCAGCACGGTTGATGCGGAGACCCGACGAGAGCTTCTCGAGGGACTTCGACAGGTCGTTCTGCGTCGAGTTCAGGTTCCGGTACGTGTTGAGTGCCGAGAGGTTGGTGTTGATGGACATACCCATGGTGGTTTCCTCCGTGAAATCTGGGTCGTACGTCTGCCCGTCCGTGGGCTGACAGGGGTGACTCTCGACCGGTTGGCCGAAGCCGTTAGGGAATCGGCGGAATTCGTCGTGCGACGAGACCGCCGAGGGCTAGCTCACCGCGACGACGGGGGCGGTCGTGACCGTCGTGGCGTCCTGCACGGCACGCGCCACGCCGGCTGCGGCGTTCGCGGCGACCCGTGCCAGGTACGCACTGCGGCGCGCGGCGGTGGTCTTCGAGGCCGGCTCCACGGTGACGCCGTCGTCCCCGTAGTGCGCGGCGAGTCCGTCGCGGAGCAGGCGCATCGCCTCGGAGCGCTGCTGCGACACGGCGGAGTGGGTGATCCCGAGCTCGGCGGCGACCTCGGTCACCGACCGGTCGCCGAAGTACACGTTCTCGACCACGAAGCGCATCCGCTCCGGCAGCGCCTCGACGGCGGCACGGAGGTAACGGCGCTTCTCGGCCTCGAGCAGGTCCTCGCCCGGCAGCGGCAGGTCCGCGGCGAGGGTGTCGTGCACGGTCTCGTCGATCGGCGAGACGGTCCGGGCCGCGTCGCTCATGGCGTCGGCGGCGGTCTGGCGGTCGACGCCCATCGCGTCCGCGATCTCCTGCACGCCGACGCTCCGCCCGAGCCGGGCCGACAGCGCCTCCTGCGTGGCGAGGGTCTCGCGGATCCGCTTCCGGGTGCCGCGGGACGCCCAGTCGGCGGAGCGCATGTCGTCGGCGATCGCGCCGGTGATGCGGGTGCGGGCGTACGCGCCGAAGGGGACGCCGAGGTCGGGGTCGAAGGCCTCGGCCGCGGCGACGAGGGCCAGCGACCCGACGGCGGCGAGGTCGTCACGGTCGAGGTGCGTGGCACGCGCCCGCACGTCGGCGACGATGTAGCCCACGAGCGGGAGGTGCTCCACGATCATCGCGTTGCGGTCGTTCCGGTCCATGCTGATCCCCTGGTCGCCTGACATGCCTGACCCGTCCGTGGGCGCGGCAGACGCCGGCCTCGGATGGCCGGTGCGTACGCCGAAGACCCACCCGGGTCCCTCCGGGTGGTGCACCGTGCGTCCCTGCGACGCGGTGCGGGGTGTCCCCCGCGGTGCGCTTCGAATGTATCGGCTGGCAAAGCCCTGAGGAGGTGCACAACCGTCCCCAAAGCGGGGGTGAGGGGGCATTTTCCCGGTCGGCATTTGGGGGGACCCCGGCCCGGGAACGCGCGTTCTTGTCCCCCGATGTGGGTGATTCCCTGGAGGCGCGGGTCGTGTCCGGCAGGCGCGGTCACCCGGTCGGTGCTTACGCCCGGCTCCCGCGACCCGATAGGTCCCGGTGTCCGCAGGATGACCGACACACCCCACCGGGAGGAGCTGATGAGCGTGAACGAACTGTCCGCCGTGCTCTGGCGCGAACGCGAACTGCTCGAGCTGCTCACCTTCAAGCTCGAGGAGGAACAGCTGCTCCTCGCGGCCGGTCGCTCCCGCTGGGTCTCACACGCCAGCCGCGAGGTCGAGCAGGTCCTCGAGCGTCTCCGCAGCACCGGTCTCGAGCGTGCCGCGTCGAGCGCCGAGGTCGCCGAGGAGTGGGGCGTCGCCGCCGACGCTCCCCTGCGCGAGGTCGTCGCCGCTGCGCCGAACGGCCCCTGGGGCGAGATCCTCGCCGCCCACCTCACCGCGATGGTGGAGCTCACCACGCAGATCGGGGCGCTCCGCGACGAGAACGACCGCTTCCTCCGTGCCGCCGCGCAGGCGACCGAGGAGACGCTCGCCGGGTCCGTCACGGGTGCCGCCACCTACGACGCCAGTGGTACCTCGGGTACGGGCACGGACGGCGCACGACTCTTCGAGGGGACCCTGTAGCACCGTGGTCAGCACCTTCGGCTCCCTCGCCACCGCCTACTCCGGCCTCGCCGCGGCCCGCGCCGGCATCGACGTCACCGGGCAGAACATCGCCAACGCCGGCACCGCCGGGTACACCCGCCAGCGCGTCTCGCAGTCCTCGATCCCCGCCGCCCAGACCGGGTTCATGCGCGGGACCGCAGCGCTCGCGGGCCAGGGCGTGTCCGTCGACGGCATCGCCCGCCTGGCGTCCCTCACGCTCGACGCCGGCGTGCGGGTGGCCTCCGGCTCCTCGGCCTACGCCGACGCCCGCGCCACCGCACTCGCCGCGCTCGAGAACGGGCTGAACGAACCCGGTGACGACGGGCTCGCCAGCAAGCTCGACGCCTTCTGGTCCTCGTGGAGCGAGCTCTCCAGCCACCCGGACGACCCCGGTGCCGCCAGCGCCGTCATCGGCGCCGCGAAGACCGTCGCCAGCGCGCTCGCCAGCGGCTCGAAGGCGATCGACGCACAGTGGACGAGCGTCCGCGGCACCGTCGACGGCCAGGTGCAGCAGCTCAACGACGCCGCGTCGCAGGTCGCCGACCTGAACGGTCGGATCCGCACCGCGCTGGCGTCCGGCGGGAACGCGAACGAGCTGCTGGACCAGCGCGACCAGCTCACCCAGCAGATCGCCTCGCTGGCCGGCGGCACGGTCCGACAGAACACCGACGGCACCGTCGACGTCCTCATCGGCGGCAACGCCATCGTGCAGGGCACCGATGCCCGCTCCGTGGCGCTCGGCGGCGGGCAGCGCATGGCCGACGGTGCCGCGGTCACCCTCACCTGGACCTCGGGCACGGCCGGCGCGGTCGC
This sequence comes from Curtobacterium sp. C2H10, assembly GCF_025407985.1. Taxonomy (NCBI): domain Bacteria; kingdom Bacillati; phylum Actinomycetota; class Actinomycetes; order Micrococcales; family Microbacteriaceae; genus Curtobacterium; species Curtobacterium sp. C2H10. Next base: position 13,205 of record NZ_JABXGF010000061.1, read on the forward strand.
CCTGTCCGGCGGGTCGATCGGCGGGAACCTCTCACTGCTCGCCCCCGCGACGGCGAACGGCACCGGCGGAGCCCTCGCCGAAGCGTCCGCGTCGTACGACCAGGTCGCGACGAAGCTCGCCACCGCGGTCAACGCCGTGCACGCCACGGGGACGACCCCGACCGGTGCCACCGGGACCCCGTTCTTCTCCCTCGCGGCCGGCGTCCCGGCGGCCCAGGGCCTCTCGGTCGTCCCGACCGACGGCAGCGGCCTGGCGACGCGGAACGCGGCGGGGGAACTCGACGACTCGTTCACCGACGCGCTCTCGCGACTCGGCGCGGCCTCCGACGGTGCCGACCGCTCCTGGGCGACGTTCGTGGCGGGGGTGGGCAGCGCCTCCAGGTCCGCCGCGTCGGAATCGACGCTCACCGGACTCGCGCTGACCAACGCGCGCACGCAGCAGCAGTCGAGCGCCGGTGTGGACCTCGACGAGGAGAACGTCAACCTGCTCAGCTACCAGCACGCGTACCAGGGCGCCGCGCGGGTCCTGACCGCCGTCGACGAGATGCTCGACACCATCATCAACCGCGTCGGACTCGTCGGGAGGGGCTGACCGTGATCACCCGTGTGACCACCCAGATGTCGATGACGGCCGCGAGCGCCAGGCTGCAGGCCGGCGCCGCGAAGCTCGCGCAGCTCACCGACCAGGCGACGACGCTGAAGAACATCCAGCGGCCGTCCGACGACCCCGTCGGGACCGCCTCGTCGATGCAGGTGCGCAAGGAGCAGGCGGCCGCCGCGCAGTACACGCGCAACGCGAACGACGCGGCCGGCTGGCTCGCCACGACCGACAGCGCCCTGTCGAGCGTGTACTCCGTGCTCAACAACGTGCGCGACCTCACCGTGCAGGCGGCGAACAGCGGCACCATGAGCGACACCGACCGCGACGCGTTCATCACGCAGTTCCAGTCCCTCAAGTCCGAGCTCGAGTCCCGGGCGAACACGACGTACGGCACGCGATCGGTGTTCGCCGGATCGTCCACCGCCGCCACCGCGTACGACCCGGCGACCGGGTGGGCGTCCTCCGGCACCGACGTCACCCGACGCATCGGCGACGGCACCACCGTGCGGGTCGACACCGCCGGCACCGCGGTGTTCGGCTCGGGGAACTCGTCCGTCTTCGCCATGATCGACTCGATCGTCGGCGACCTGCAGAACGGCGTGAACGTGAACCCCCGCATCAACGACGTCGACGCCGCGATCAGCACCGTGCGCGGCATCCAGGCCGACGTCGGCGTCCGGCACGCCGCGGCCCTCTCCGCGCAGGACTCCCTGAAGAGCGCGACCGTGTCGCTCGAGAACCGGCGCGCCGGCATCGAGGACAAGGACCTCGCGAAGGCCGTCCTCGACCTGCAGGTGCAGCAGACCAACTACCAGGCAGCCCTCGCCGTCACCGCGAAGGTCCTGCAGCCGACCCTGATGGACTACCTCCGATGAGCATCGACCTGACCTTCGCCGTCCCGCCGTTCGGCCTGGCGCCCGCCCCCGTCTTCACGCTGACGCCCGTGGACGGCGCCGAAGGCCTGTTCACCCTCGTCGGGGGTTCCTCGCGCTTGTTCGTGCTCGACGCCGCGGTGCACCTGCCGTCGTACGCGCCGGAGCTCACGGACGAGCAGGCCGCCGGGCTCGGGCTGACCGCACCAGAGGACGCGATGCTGCTCGTCGTCGCGAACCCGGGCGGCGCCGACGGCGGGACCACGGTGAACCTGCTCGCGCCGATCGTCGTGAACGCCCGGACGTCGGTCGGGGCGCAGCTCATCCTCGAGGAGCAGGACCTGCCGCTGCGCGCGGAGCTCGCCGCGCGCTGAGCGCTGGCGGCGGCGCCCGCGCCCCGGGTTCCGCGCGTGTTTCGACATCGCGCGAGTCGATCGACGCGTGCTTCGTCGGAACCTGCACACGCATGAGATGCACGTGCATGGAGCGACATCACGCCTGACGATCGACGGGTGTCTTGTCGGTCGATGTACCCGCACGGATCACCCTCGGTCCTCCACAGGCGGGTCGATGACCGGAGGTGTCCACGGATCCGGCGGCACGGACGCCCGGGGACCGACGCGGGCGCGACCCTGGGGCGGTGAGCAGAGCAGACGACATCGAGATCATCCGCACGACCGGGCTCCCGAGTGCGGAACGGCGGCACCTCGAACGAGCCGTCCTCCGTGGGCAGCTGGTCCGGATCCGGCCCGGCGTGCTCGTGCAGCAGGGTGCGCTGGACGATCTCCTGCCCGAGGATCGGCACCACGTGCTCGTGCGGGCCTCGATCCACCGCGCACGCCCGAGCGACCTGGTCTCGCACGAGTCCGCGTGCGCCGTGCTCGGACTGCCGTTCGTGGGGCCGTGGCCACCGAAGGTGCACGTGTGCGATCCGACCTCACCGAACACCCGCGTCACGGCGTGGTTCGTCAGACACGGTTCCGAACACCGACCGCCGTTGGGTCACACCCGCGCGGACGAGATCGCCGCGACCGATGCGGCACGGACGGCGGTGGACCTGGCAGCGTCACGACCGCTGATCCACTCGCTCCCCGTCATCGACCACGTGCTCGGCCGCGGCCTCGCCACCTCGACGGAGCTCGAGCGCGCGGCGGGTTCGCTGCGCAAGGGGCGGACGAAGGCGGCGGTCGCGATCGCGATGGGGTCGGGCCTGTCGGGGTCGCCGGCGGAGTCGGTGTGCCGGGTCCGGTTCCGGCAGCTCGGCGTCCCGCAGCCCGTACAGCAGCACACGTTCCGACGGCCCGGGGAACGCACGGCGATCGTCGACTTCTGGTTCCCCGAGGCCGGCGTCGTGGTCGAGGTGGACGGCCGGGGGAAGTACGAGGACCCGGCGATGCTGGGCGGCTCCACCACCGCCGACGCCCACTGGCAGGAGAAGCAGCGCGAGGACTTCGTGCGGTCCTTCCCCGAGGTCCGCGCCGTCGTCCGGCTGACCTGGGCGGACCTGATGGATCCCGAGCGGGTCCGGCCGAAGCTCCGACGGGCGGGGATCACGTGCCGGTGAACCGCGGAGCGTCCGGGTGGTGGGCCCGTTGGCGCTCGACATCGGAGACCGCGGCACGGCCGACGACCACGTCGCCCGCTCCGAGTCGGACGCCGTGGACCCGCCCCGTGCCCTTGACGACGGCACCGCGCCGGTCCGGGTCCGGGTCGTGGCGGTCGGCCCCGGCGCCGAGGACGACGTCACGGACCGCAACCGTCCCGATCACCTGCGCACCGGCCCCGATCGTCGCCGGTCCCTCGACGAGACAGCCACCCGACAGCCGTGCACCCGCGCCGATCTCCACGTCGGCACTCCCGGAACCGGACGAGGCCGCACCGACCGCGACGACCGTGACAGGACCTGGCCCGAGCTCCGCCCGACCGATCTCGACGCGCGCCCCGTCGGCGAGGACCGTCACCGGCCCCGGCCCCAACCGCGCCCCCGCGCGGACGACGACCGCCCCGGTCCCCCGGCTCTCGAGGACGGCACCCGGGTACACCACGACGCCCGGCTCGATGACCACCGAACGACCGACCAGCACGGACGCCGGGTCCAGGACCAGCACGTCCGGTGCCAGTGCCGCGACCTCGTCCGGCGTCAGGAATCCGGCAGCGCGCCGTGCTGCATCGAGTGCGTGTGCAGGGGTCATCCGACGAGCCTCCCATGCGTCCGGCGTACCGTCGTCCCCATGGCCCGAGAGCAGAAGGACCAGGCGATCGTGCCCTTGCCGGCAGCGCCTGTGGCCTCCACCCCCACCGACCCGAACGCGCGCACCCCCGAGCAGACCCAGCCGGCCGGCTGGGTCAAGATGCTCGACCGGGTGCTGAGCGTGCAACGCCCCGTCGTGGTGGCCCACGTGCGGGCACTCCGCCGTCGGCACCCCGACTCGACCCCGGCCGAGATCATCCAGATCCTCGAGCGGCAGTACCTCGCGGCGGTGACCACGGGCGGTGCAGCCGTCGGCGCGAGCGCGGTGATCCCGGGCGTCGGCATGGCGGCGGCCCTCGGGTTGAGCGGCGCCGAGACCGTCGGCTTCCTCGAGACCACGGCCCTGTTCGCGCAGTCCGTGACCGAGGTGCACGGTATCGCGCTCGACGACCCCGAGCGCGCACGCATGCTCGTGATGGCGATGATCCTCGGTTCGCCGGGCACCCAGCTCATCAACCAGCTCGCGGGCCAGATCGCCGGTGGACAGGTCCGCACCGCGTTCTGGGGCGAGATGGTGACGTCGTCCCTCCCGAAGCAGGTCGTGAACGGCATCGGCGGACAGGTGCGTGACCAGTTCATCAAGCGCTTCGCCGCGCGGCAGGGCACGACGATCGTCGGTCGGGCCCTCCCGTTCGGGATCGGTGCGGCGGTCGGTGGCCTCGGGAACCACGCGCTCGGGCGGAAGGTGATCCAGGCCTCGCGGACGGGGTTCGGGCTGCCCCCGGCGCAGTTCCCGATCGTGCTGGAACCGACGTCGGGCAAGGAACCGAAGCCGGCCAAGGAACCCAAGCAGGCCAAGGCGCCGAAGGAACGGCGGGCGATCGGTCGTCGGAAGGGCCGCGAGGACCTCTGGGCCGACACCCCGGACCGCACCGGCGACTGACGGTCACACCCACCGCCCGGGCGCGAACCACCGACCGGACGCAAACCACCGACCAGACGCGAACCACCAGCCGGACGCAAACCGCCGACCAGACGCGAACCACCAGCCGGACGCAAACCGCCGACCAGACGCGAACCAGCGACGGGACGCAAGCCACCGGCCGGACGTGAACCAGCGATCGGACGCAACCGCCGATCGGCCGGGCGCAACCGCCGATCGGCCGGACGCAACCCACAGACGGACGGGAGGCGCGGTGCCAGCCGGCACCGCGCCTCCCGTCCGTCACAGCGCAAGCCCGCCTCAGCGCCCCCGCACCGGCGTCGTCACCACCTGCCCAGCGTGCGCGAACCCACCGCCGAACCCGAAGAGCAGCGCCGGCACCCCCTCGGGGAGGTCCCCTCGGGCCCACGCCTTCGACAGCCCGAGCGGCACGCTCGCCGCCGACGTGTTCCCCGACTCGACGACGTCCCGCACCACGAACTTCGACTCCCCGCCGAGGGCGTGCACGAGCGGCTCGATGATCCGCAGGTTCGCCTGGTGGAACGCGAACACCCCGATGTCGTCCATCGTGAGCCCCGCAGCGGCAACGGCTGCCCGGGCGTGGTCGGCGGCCTCGGTGATGGCCCAACGGTAGATGGAGCGACCCTCCTGGCTGAAGCGCTCGGGGTCGCCGGAGACGAGCACGGCCTCCTCGAGGTGCGGCACGCTCCCCCACGACACCGGGCCGATCTGGGCCTCGTCGGACACGCCGAGCACGGCGGCGCCGGCACCGTCCCCGACGAGCACGCACGTGGATCGGTCGGTCCAGTCGACGATGCCGGACAGCACCTCCGAGCCGACGACGACCGCGATGTCCGTCGACCCGACCCGGATCGCCTGGTCGGCCAGCGCGACGCCGTACTCGAAGCCGCTGCAGGCGGTGTTGATGTCGATGGGTGCGGCGGCGGGCGACATGCCGAGCGCCGCGGCGACCCGACCGGCGGTGTAGGGCGCCCGGTCGCGGTGGGTGGTGGACGCGACGATGACCAGTCCGACGTCGGAGGGCGCGACGCCGGCGTCGGCGAGGGCGTTCCGCGCTGCCTCGATCGCCATGGAGGTCACGGTGTCCGATGGTCCGGCGATGTGCCGGGTCTCGATCCCGGTCCTCGTGCGGATCCACTCGTCGTTCGTGTCGACCATGGTCGAGAGCTCGTCGTTGGTGAGGACGCGTGCTGGCTGGTGGTGGCCGAACCCGAGGATCCGGCTGCCACGGAGTGCTGGGGTGTTCACGAGACCGCACGCTACTCCCCTGCCCGACCCGCTCATGCCCGGCGCGGCATGGAGCGCAGCCTCCGAGGCGGGTACCCACAGGGCCTGCCTGCGGAGACCGGGACCGCGTAGACCTGGACCATGGACTACACACACCTCGGCCGCACAGGGTTGTCGGTCTCACGAGCCGTGCTCGGGACCATGAACTTCGGCCCGGAGACCAGCGAGGACGACTCGCACGCCATCATGGACCGGGCCCACGAGCTCGGCGTCAACTTCTTCGACACCGCCAACGGCTACGGCGGCTCGGTGGGCAAGGGCGCCACCGAGGAGATCATCGGCCGCTGGTTCGCCAAGGGGGGCGGGCGGCGTGAGAAGACCGTCCTCGCGACGAAGGTCTACGGCGACATGATCGACTGGCCGAACGGCGGGAAGCTCAGCGCGTACAACATCCGCCAGGCCCTCGACGCGAGCCTGCAGCGCCTCCAGACGGACCACATCGACCTCTACCAGTTCCACCACGTCGACCGTGCGACCCCGTGGGACGAGATCTGGCAGGCGATCGACGTCGCCGTGCAGCAGGGCAAAGTGCTCTACGTCGGCTCGTCGAACTTCGCCGGGTGGCACATCGCCCAGGCCCAGGAGGCCGCCGCGCGCCGGAACACCCTCGGCCTCGTCAGCGAGCAGTCGATCTACAACCTCGTCGTGCGCGACATCGAGCGCGAGGTCCTCCCGGCCGCCCGTGAGTACGGCCTCGGCGTGATCCCGTGGTCGCCACTGCAGGGCGGCCTGCTCGGTGGCGTCATCGAGAAGACCGAGAACGGCTCGCGTCGCCTCTCGGGCCGCAGTGCCGAGTACGTCGAGGGCCACCGCGACCAGCTCACCGCCTACGAGTCCTTCGCGAAGGAGCTCGGGCACACCCCGGGCGAGCTCGCCCTGGCGTGGCTCCTGCACCAGCCCGGTGTCACGGCGCCGATCACCGGCCCGCGCACCATGGAGCAGTGGGAGTCCGCGGTCCGCGCCGTCGACATCCGTCTCGACCAGCGTGCGCTCGACCGGCTCGACGAGATCTTCCCGGGGCACAAGACCTCGCCGGAGGACTACGCCTGGTGACGCGCTGACGCCACCACGTCGCTGACGCGACCCATGACGGGAGGCGCGGTGCGGGTCCGACCCGCACCGCGCCTCCCGTCCGTCCGCACGTCCAGAGCCGGACCCGCGTCGCGCGCGCAGCCACCGGTCAGAGCGCGGCTATCTCGTCGTCCCGCAGCCCGATGCTGCGGAGGTACCCGTCCACCGAGCCCCACCGCCGCTCGACGCGCTCGATGACCGTCGTCATGATCTCCGGCACGCAGCGGTGGCCGATCGCCGTCGCTTCGGGGTCCGTGCTGGCGGCGCGCTCGGCGGCGAACCGCTCGACGAGCCCGGCGGCGCTGGCCGCGTAGTCGGCACCGACGGCGTCGAGGTCGGCACCCCAGTGCCGGGCGAGCAGCGCGCTCACGATGCCGGTCCGGTCCTTGCCCGCGGCGCAGCAGACGAGCACGCCGCCGTCCGCGGTGGCGATCGTCCGCAGCGCCGCGGCGATGCCGGAGCGGTGCCGGTCGAGCCAGTCGGTGTACTGGTCCTCGAGGTGGACGGCCTCGGCGGCGGACTCGATCGCCGATGCCGGGTCGAAGAGCGGCACGGATCGGTAGGCGGGCGTGGCGGCGAGCGGGTGCGGCACCGCGTCCGTCTCGTCCACGCGGCGGAGGTCGACCACGGCGGCGAGGCCCGCCGGGTACGCGGCGGGAGCGACCGGGTCGGTGTTCGCCCGGTACACCGTGCGTCGGCGGCCGTGCTGGAGGCCGGGTCCCCCGACCTCGCGGAGGTTCGTGAGCGTGTTCGACGTCGTCGTCATGGCTCCACTCTGCCGGACGCGGGGCGTCGGGCGCGCCCGCCGGCCGCGCGCCCGCCGTCGCGC